>CAZPPQ010000018.1:0-14392 GCA_964588505.1 uncultured Gammaproteobacteria bacterium
CAGTCTCCGCGTATGGGTCTGCTCTCGTCGTTCGTGTTTGTCATCACTTCGATTGCGATTGTGGCCGTGATTTTCCTCACGACCCAGCGGTATATGGCCGGGGCGGCGTTTGCGAAGGCCGTGCGTTTAGATCGTTCAAACGGCGACTTGAATGAAATTACGGTTTTGCTTGATAAGGCCGCCCGCTATGATAGATTCAGCGATCTTTATGAGCGGAATTTGGCCCAGTCGCTTCTCCTTCGCGTTGGGCAAGAAGTAAAAAAAGCGAACGATGGGAAGGAACTTACACCGCAAGGGCGTCAGTATATTCAAGCGCTTACATCCGCGAGTATTAATGCGGCCGCGCGAGCCACGGCGCTCGCCCCGTACAATGCCAATAATTGGTCTGTGCGAGGAGCGATCTATCGCGAATTGATCCCAATTGTCGGCGGCGCCGGAGACTTCTCCCTCCAAGCCTTCAAAAAAGCTTCCGAACTCGAGCCGAATAATCCGGCTTATTTAACGGAAACAGGGAAGACGCATTTGGTCATTGCCGAGATTGCACGCCAGATGACGGCCTCGAAAGAAGCGACCGTGGCTGATCCGGCAAAGAAAAAGATGGAAGAATCATTTGTTGTGGCTGAAGAGATTTTGAACAAAGCGATCGAGCTCAAAACGGATTACGCCCCGGCTCATTACCAGCTCGCGGCCATGTTTGAACGGCAGGGCAAGCTTGAGCAGGCAATTGGAAAGATGGAAAGTGTGATCAGATATAACTCGATGGATGTCGGAGCCGGATTCCAGCTCGGTGTTCTCTATTTGCGCCGCGGGAATAAGGATGATTCTGGCCGGGCACAGCAAATGTTCGAGCGCGTGATCCAGCTTGCGCCGTCCTACAGCAACGCCCGATGGTTCTTGGCTTCGATTTACGAGCAGAAAGGCAATTTCAAGGCCGCCGCCGAACAAGTGCAAAAGGTTTTGGAGCTGAATCCGGAGAACGAGATGGTGAAGACGCGTCTTGCTCGTCTGCAATCCGGAAAGGCATCGAACGAGATTCCGCCGACGGTTGAGGAAGGCGATCAAAAAGCGACAGACAAGACATCACGGTAAGATATTCGCCGAATACTCCCCGGAAAGTTTCTGGGGAGTATTTTTGTTCTTTTTTACTTGACCAATGCGGAAGATTTGGGTATCTTTTTCAGGGTCTGTTCCCGATCACACGCGCGGGCCCTTAGCTCAGTTGGTAGAGCGCTTCCATGGCATGGAAGAGGTCAAGAGTTCAAGTCTCTTAGGGTCCACCAAAAATCCCTTTGATTTTTCGAGGGATTTTTGCATACGGCCTTGACAGGGATGAAGAGGGATGATAGCGTAGCGCCTACGCCCTTTCTTCTTTTCAGGAAAGCGGATGGCTTTCAGCGTGGATCGCCAACACATCGGCTTTGAGTCGGCAGGAGGCGGACCGCTTCAGGGCTTGGTGTTTTTTACACCCGGCCCTGTTTTTATTTTGTAAATGAATACTCGACTTTCTTCGTAAGCCGCGTTATACTCGCCGCATTATGCTTCAAGCAGGCATTGTCGGGCTTCCGAATGTTGGAAAATCAACTTTATTCAAGACTCTCACCAAAAAGCAGGTGCCGTGCGAGAATTATCCGTTCTGCACCATCGAGCCCAATGTTGGTGTGGTTGAGGTTCCGGATGATCGGCTCTGGAAGTTGTCCGAAGTTTCGAAATCCGCCAAAACTATTCCGGCAGTTATTGAATTCGTTGACATTGCCGGGCTCGTAAAGGGTGCGCACAAAGGTGAAGGGCTTGGCAACAAGTTTCTCGCGAACATTCGCGAAGTGGCCATGATCGTGCATGTAGTTCGCGCGTTCGAGGATCCGAATGTTCATCACATTGACGGCACCATCAACCCACTTCGAGATGTTGAGACGATTGAAACCGAGCTGGCGATGGCAGATTTGGAGAGCGTGCAAAAGCGGTTGGATGCGGTTCGTGGAAAAATGAAGGCTGGACGAACGAAAGAATTAGAAAAAGAAGAGAGCGGCTTGGCGAGGATTTTGGTTGCGCTGGAAAATGGAAAAATGGCCTCGACAGTTTCGTTGGACGAAGACGAGGAAAAAGTCGTGAAAAATTTTCAGCTCTTGAGCAAGAAGCCGATTTTGTATGTTGTGAATGTGGATGAGAAGACAGCTTCGGACAAAAATTGGGAGAGCCCGCTCGGAGATGGGCGGCTCGCGATGCCGATTAGCGTCAAAGTGGAGTCGGAAATTATGGAAATGAGCATGGGGGAGCAAAAGGAGTTTTTACAGGCGCTCGGGCTTGCGCAATCCGGTCTTGATCGGCTGATCGTGAAGACCTATGAGCTCTTGAATCTCATCACCTATTTTACGACCGGTCCGGACGAGTCGCGCGCGTGGACTATTGCGCGCGGAATCAAGGCGCCGCAGGCCGCCGGAGTAATTCACACGGATTTTGAAAAAGGATTTATTCGTGCGGAAGTGATGGATTGGAAAGATGTTGTTGAACTCGGCGAGGTGAAAGCGCGTGAAATGGGGAGGTTGCGAATTGAAGGAAAGGAGTATGTGATGCGCGACGGCGACACGTGCTTTTTCCGCGTGGCGACGCGATGAAAGCTTATAGGTGTTAGCTTATAGGTTATAGGATTTGAAAACACCCGCCTCGGCGGGAATATACGAATAGAAACGAAAGATTCGTATATTCGTGTTTATTCGTAATTCGCCGCAGCCGTGAACCTGCACGTTTCATTTTTTTCTAAACACGAGAATCTCTCGTCCCACATGCTGGTTTTCACGTTGGTAAAGGAGGCCGCCGTTAGGAGTCGCGACGCGCATAATCGGAGGAATGGAGTTTGGAAGTGGCGCGACGATTTCGAATCCGGCGCGCACGAGCATGGATTTGATCGGCAAAAATTCCGGCTTTTTGTTTTGGATAAAAATCGGGAACGCAACAACGACAACGCCATCTGATTTTAGGACTTTTGCGAACGCCACGGACGATCGCCGATACAATTCCATCAGTTCTTTGATAATCTCACGGATTTGTTTAGGTGATTCAGAACCTTTGAGCGGCGGCCCGAGGTGGGGTTCGGTTACAATCGCGTCTACCGGCTCGGTCAAGCGTTTCGGCAATTCTTCCACAGGACCGACGAACAGTTTATATGTCCCATTGATCACGGAGATTTTATGAGACCCGTCAGTAATTGCGAATTGTAGATTTTTTTCCGAGTTCGCAACGGCTTTTTTGGAAATGTCCGCGCCGATTACTTTCTTAAATCCGCAAAGGAGCGCTTCCATCAAGACTGTTCCAGAGCCGCAGAACGGATCGAGCAATACAGAGCTTGTAGCTTGTAGCTTGTAGCTTGTAGTGAGATTTACCATGATGCGGGCGAGTTTTGGAGGAAGCATTCCGGATTTAGGGTCAACGGCCGGCCTGCCATAATCTCGTTCCGACCACGTTTTGTAGTTTTGGATCGAATCCGTTTTTCCAATTAGGATTCCTTGTCTTGTTCCAATCAAAACCCATTCGCCGCCGGTTTTGATCAGCTTGTTTTCAATCACAATGACCGAGGAAAGCTCCGGTTCGCGCGATGTGACGAACCGCACAGGCCTTCCTGTTTCTTTGAATCGTTTTTTAGTTTCTAAACCAACACGCTCGGCGATTTTTTTGAGCTCATTCGTGAACGGATAATCCCCGCCGTTGTACACGCTCACGCCAAAATAGATTTTACCTTCGCTTGGAAGTTCCGCATTCGCAATCATAATTTCCGCAATGGATGGCGGATACAGTTTTTTTTGTTCCCCGACAATTTTTCCGATTTTGATCGTTCCCCCGAGTCGTTCTTGCAAATCGGCCGGAATTTTGCCTTCAAAAAGCACGACATTTTCTGTCGCGCGCGAAAGATCGGCTGTTTTCCCCAAAACCGCTTGCAGTTCGGCAAGCGAAAGGGAAGGGTGTGAACCGAGAATAAAGAAATGCATAATTGGCCAGAATGATACGATTGTTCTTGACTTTTGTCCATTCCTTCGTTAGGATGCGACCACTAATTCTTTTCTGTCCAAGACCTTCAAATGGTCGTCTTATCCATTGAGATAAGGCCGGAAATTATGAAATACGAAATGCTGTACATCGTTCCACAGCCGTTTTCTGACGCCGAAGTGACAGGCGTTATGGAGCGTGTTGCGGAGATGGTGAAAAAGGCCGGAGGTGAAGTAACACGTCACGAGATTCTCGCGCGCATCAAACTCGCGTATCCGATAAAAAACACAAAACACGGCACATATGTGCTTCTCCATCTCAATATAGCAGAAGAGGCGATAAATGAATTCGATCGTCAGGTCGGATTGTTTGAGGAAATTCTTCGCCACCAGATCCTTGTCCTTCCAAAAGGTGCGGAGAATAAGAAGTATGATATGGTCGCTTATGTCGCTCCTTTGAGTGAAGAGGCGCCTCGCCGCGACCGCGAGACACCAGCTCCCACACCTCATCCAAAGCCTGTTGCCGCCGCCGTGCCGGCAAAGGCCGATGAATCCACATTTAATATGGCCGAGCTGGACAAAAAATTGGATGAGATTTTGGAGGCCGACGCGAATATCAAATAATTTTAAAATATGTACAGTCTTAATCGCGCCACCATTCTCGGAAACGTGACCCGTGATCCGGAAGTGCGCCAGACGGCTTCCGGCCAGTCCGTTTGTTCTTTCGGCGTTGCCACCAATCGTTCGTGGACAGACGCATCAGGCAAAAAACAGGAGGCTGTTGAGTTTCATAATGTGGTTGCTTGGGGCAAACTGGCTGAGATTTGTGGGCAATACATCACGAAGGGCAGGAAAGTGTATATCGAGGGACGCCTGCAGACGCACGAGTGGGATGGTCAGGATGGAGCCAAGCGCCAGCGAACGGAAATTATTACGGAGAATATGATCCTTCTTGATCGCGCCGGAGCGGCAGCTTCCGGAGCCGCGTTCAAGCCTTCGCCAGCCGCGACAGCGGCTTCTCAAGTCGCACCTCCGGCTCCTCCGAAACAAGACGACGGATCCCTTAAACAAAGTCCCATGATCGAGCGAGCCGTAAATCCGGATGAGGAAATCAAAATTGAAGATATCCCTTTTTAATCTATGAATTCACAGAATAACAACAAACCTCCGACGCAAAAGAAACGCCAATGTTATTTTTGTTTGAACAACATTCACGAGATTGATTACAAAGACACGAATATGCTGAAGCGTTTTCTTTCTTCATTTGCGAAGATCGTGCCACGTAAACGCAGCGCCGTGTGCAATACGCACCAGCGGAAACTTTCTCTTGCGATTAAGCGCGCCCGCATTATGGCTCTCGTGCCGTTTGTGCAGAAGTAGAAGTGAAAAGGGCGGGGCGGACCCGCCTTTTATCTATGCCTCCAATCCAGCAAAAAGCCGAAGAGCGTCAGCGGATCAATGATGCGATCCGCGCGTTTTTTCGTTCTCGCGGATTTATAGAGGTCGAGACACCGATATTAGTGCAGAGTCCGGACCTTTCGCCGAATCTGATGTCTTTCGAGACCACGGCAATCGAGCCTGATGGAAAGAAACATCCAGCGGCGCTCATAACCAGTCCGGAATTTTCCATGAAAAAATTATTGGGGCATGGGATGGAGAAGATTTTTACGCTAACAAAAGTGTTTCGGAACAAAGAGGAGTTCGGAGGTATCCATCATCCGGAGTTCACTATGCTCGAATGGTATCGACAAGGTGCGGATTATCACGCTTGTATGGACGAGACCGAGACGTTGGTCCTGGAAGTTTTTAAAAAATTCAAACGTTCTCTCCCCCTGCCAGAGGGGGAGTTGGAGGGGGTGGGAGATTCTGAACGTCCGTTCCGCCGCATCCGCATCTGCGATCTTTTTTTGGGAAAAATCGGCATAGATTTAGATCAAGCGGTGAAATCATCTCTTGTCGAGGCGTGCGGCAAGTTTGAAATCCATACGGATCCGTCTGACACGGAAAGCGACCTTTACTATCGTCTCTTTCTTTCGAAAATCGAGCCGGAGCTTGGGAAAGACCCGATTTTTATCTATGATTATCCGGCGTTTCAAGCCGCTCTTTCAAAGCTCACGTCTGATGGAAAGTACGGTCAACGTTTCGAGCTTTATATCAACGGCCTCGAGCTTTGCAACGCGTTTACTGAACTCACGGATCCGGTCGAACAGCGCAAGCGATTCGAGATAGAGCTTGCCGAGCGCAAGGCATTGGGAAAGCCTGGCTCGCCCGTTGACGAAGACCTCCTCGGTCTGTTACCATCCGTGCGCCAACCGACGTACGGAAACGCGCTTGGTGTTGATCGTCTGCATATGCTTGTCACCGGCCGTTCCTCGATCGAGGACGTTCTGCTTTTTCCTGCTTCGACCTTATTCTCTTAACACTATGTCACCGAATGAAATTCGCAAAGGCACAGTCATTCGATTCGATGGCGCGCTTTGGATCGTGAATGAATTCCAGCGCGTTTCTCCAGGCAAAGGAAGCTCGTTTGTCCGGACCCGAATGAAGAACCTCACAACAGGGAAAGTGATCGAGAACAACTTCAAGTCTGCCGAGTCCCTTGAGTTCGAGGACGTTCAGTACAAGAAGATGCAATACCTGTTTAACGATGGACACCTGTATACTTTTATGGATAATATGTCTTACGAGCAGGTGTCACTCTCGAAAGAAGACATCGGCGAGGACATCAAGTTTTTGAAGGAAGGGATCGAGGTAATGATTATCCTTCATAATGGAAATCCGCTCACCATCGAGCTCCCGAACAAGATCGAATATACGGTTACCGAAACCGAGCCGGCCGTGAAAGGGAATACGGCTTCCGGAAATGTGACAAAAGAGGCGAAGATGGATAACGGGCTCATTGTAAAGGTTCCGATTTTCATCGGCGAAGGCGATCAGATCATCGTGAATACGGATTCCTGCGAGTATGCCGAGCGCGTGGCAAAATAAAGAATTCAAAAACCACCTTGTTCGAGGCGGTTTTTGAAACAGTCAATAAATATATGTTGTAACGCTCGCCTCCGAAATATCCTTAATGATTTCAAACAATCTGTCTTTTCCCCACGTCTCTTCTTGAAAGAAAAGCGACACCGGAGCATATCCTTCTATTGTTTTGTGAACAAAAATTCTGTTTAGAGGATAAAACTCGTTCATAGTAATGACCCTATCGCGGATTGACGATCCTTCCGCAAAATCATCGCCCCAACCAAAACAAACAAAAGGCGTGATTTTTTCATATTGAAGCGTCGCCCTGATTCCAATGAGATTTTTGCCCAGTCGTTCAATCGCATTTCCTCTCGATTGTTTCTTTTTGCCCTCTGCAATCCGTTTTTTATTCGTTCCTTGGTGCTTCATTTCGACAGCGATGACGATCCGTTTATATTTTTCATCATCGCGTTTGCGGAGCAGTAACACTCCGCCGTCCGGTTGAATATAACTGTCTTGTTTTTCCAAAACAGCAAACTCTGTCCGTTTTTCGTAGCTCTTGATGATATCAATCAATTCGGAGAGTTTGATCGTTTTCGTGTATTCAATGTAATAACCCAACTCTTCCAGCCTGAAACGCTGATCGAGATGTTTTATTACTTCTCCCATCACCTCAAGCACTTTTTTGTCGTCCCCCTTTGAGAGAGTATTTTTAGGTTTGTGTTGCTTCTTATTACGCCGCAACTGGTCGCTTCGCGCCATAGTTTACAAAAAAATGCCCTTTTATTTTTGGAATGTTGAATATGAGGACCTCACTATGGAATAAAATACCATCAAAGACATCTTTTGGGAGAGACACAATGCTAGTAATTTCCGGATATTCATTATTTGCAAATTTCATCCATCGTTTGCTCTGTGCCGTTTGATTTAGGCGAAATCCATATGGAGTGAACATACAAATCGGGACGTCCATCCCAAACAATTCAACAGCTTTTTGAAACCACACTTCCGGAAGAAGCGGCCGCCCGCCGTAATGTTCCTTTATATATTGTTTTGTCTTTATATCAATGTTGAATGGAGGATTCATGATGACCAACGCCGGTTTTTCTGTGATATCTTCCTGTGTTAACGCGAGGTAATTTTTTACCTTCGTGCTCGGAAATCCTTGGAATTCGATATCAATGCCCCGTACATCGTATCCGTCTTTTTTCCACGGCTTCAGAAGCGATCCTCTCCCGACACAAGGATCAAAAATTATTCCGTTATTTTTTTTGATGTGCGGATTCAAAATTTCGTACAAAAACTCGCTGACATAATCAGGTGTGAAAACCGTCGCAACTTTTTCGTTTTTGTAGAAATTATTGCGATCTACTCTATACATATCACATCAAGTATAACACAAGGAAAAAAGGAGTGGCATTTATTCTACACTTCCAGATTCTGGAGATACGCCGGAAGCGAGCGTTCCGTCTTTGTATTTCGTCTCAATGATAGATCGAATTTGTTTTATGAGTTTCGGATTTTCTCGCAAAAATTGTTTAGCTTTTTCCCGTCCGACACCAAGGGCTGTTTCTTCGAAAGTATAACTGTTGCCGTTCTTGCGGATTGTGCCATAGTTTACTCCAAGATCGAGCAAGTCGCCCGGGATTGATATGCCTTCGTTATACATAATGTCGAATTCGCAGGCACGGAACGGCGGCGCGACTTTATTTTTGACGATTTTGATTTTTACACGATTCCCGACAATCGCTTCAGCCTGTTTGATTTGTGCCGCGCGTCGGATTTCTATGCGCACAGACGCGTAAAACTTCAATGCGTTGCCGCCGGGCGTGGTTTCCGGATTGCCGAACACAACCCCGATTTTCATTCGAATTTGATTGATGAAAACGACAGTTGTCTTTGACTTGCTGATAATGCCGGCGAGCTTTCGGAGTGCTTGTGACATCAACCGTGCCTGAAGTCCCATATGTTGGTCACCCATTTCGCCTTCAATTTCCGCCTTTGGCGTAAGGGCCGCAACTGAATCAATGACAATCACGTCAACGGCGTTTGAACGCACTAATGTTTCTACGATTTCGAGCGCTTGCTCTCCGGTATCCGGTTGTGAGATGAGGAGTTCATCAATATTTACTCCAATTTTTGCCGCGTATTCCGGATCAAGTGCATGTTCCGCATCCACAAACGCCGCCAGGCCGCCAATTTTTTGGACTTCGGCAACAATATGTTGTGCGAGCGTTGTTTTTCCTGAAGATTCCGGGCCGAAAATTTCAATGATGCGTCCTCGTGGAACACCGCCGACCCCGAGTGCAAGATCAAGTGAAAGACAGCCTGTCGGGATGGCTTCAATCTGCATTGTCTTGGCTTCGCCGAGGCGCATAATGGCTCCGTCTCCGAACCGTTGCTTGATTTGCGATATGGCTTCGAGGGCCGCTTGCGTCCGCGCTTCTGATGCGGCATCTCCAGTTACATGTTTTGGCATAAATCAAAATAAAGAAAAGATGGAAGTGTTCACAGCTTATCAGAGCCCAAGGAATGGGCAACTGTGCATAACCAATATATCATTTTTGGGCTAATATTTCAATAAAATGTCAGTAATTTCTGACAAATTTTTGAAAGAAAAAGAAAACAACGCCAGGCGCGGCGGTGTTTTTTTGTCAGATTTTTTTGACTTTGCCATCCATCGTTTTAGTTATCCACCGGCTTGATTTGAGAAATCGCCGTGTGGTTTTCTTGGAAAATGATGTGACGGTATAGGCGCGTTGTCCGGGAATAACGTTTTGTTCCTTCTATTGTGATGATATTCAACCCGCGTTCAAGGGTCACTTCCGCATCAAACGAACCGTCCTTGGAAATAAGCGTCGGATTTCCATTAACTTTGATTGTTACGTTCGGTTTTGTTTTTCCAAACATGCTGATGATGGCCTTGTCCGTGGTCGAGCCGTCGTCCGGAGAGGAAATTTGTAGGTCCGGAGGCGCGGTGATTTCGCGCACTTCGATTCCGAGATATGTCACGACCGAGAGACAGGCGGCGAGAATGCCGGAGATTGCCAAAATTTTGGAAGGAGAAAAAAGGACGCGCGATTTTGTGCGCTGGATCGGAAGCCTGCGAATATTGGAAAGGTCACAAGCTCCCCATTCTTCCTTAAATCTGTTCAGAAAATACGCCTCGTTTCCGCCAAGCGATTTGACATACGTTTTGAGCATATGGCGCGAATACATCGGCTCCGGAAGATCCATAAGCCGTCCTTTCTCGATGGCTTCTAAAAGATGACGCCGGATTTTTGTTTTTTCAGCCATTTCTGCCAGCGTCAAATTTCGTTCCCGCCGCATACGAAAAAGTTCCTCGCCTATCGTGCATTTTACGTTCAATTTTTTGATGACAAACGGCATAGTGAATTCAGCGATGTTTAAACAACATCATCTTTGCTCTCGTTTGAGTCTCTCCCTTCCAAAATCACATCCCCGGCTTCCCTATAATCATCATCAGCCGTTGGCATGCCCTCTTTTAGATTTTCTTCCCGGTCCCAATCATCCACTAGCACTTCACGCGGCTTCGCGCCGTCGCCAGGACCGACAATTCCTTTTTCTTCAAGAAGATCAATGATGCGCGCTGCGCGACCATACCCGATTTTAAGCCGTCTCTGAAGAAGGGAAGTCGAGGCCTTCCTTGATTCAAGGATAACGCGAACAGCTTCGTTAAACAATGGTTCATCATCATTCGATTCGTTGAAAATCGTTGTGCCGCGCGCTGTTTCCGTTACAGCCGAGTTATAATCCGGCGCCCCGTCTTTTTTAAGAAATTCCACCACACGCGCGATTTCTTCATCCGACACAAAAGGCCCTTGAAGACGCTTTGGTTTTGAAAGTTCCGGAGAAAGGAATAGCATATCACCCCGTCCAAGCAATTTTTCCGCTCCGGAGCCGTCCAAGATGGTACGGGAGTCTGTTTGCGAAGCAACGGAAAAGGCAACTCTTGCCGGAATGTTGGCCTTGATAAGACCGGTAATGACATCAACAGACGGGCGCTGGGTGGCAATAACAAGATGGATGCCGGTCGCGCGGGCCATTTGGGCGATACGCACGATGCTTCCCTCGACCTCGCGGCCGCTCGCGCTCATCAAATCCGCGAGTTCATCAATAACAATGACGATGCGCGGCATCTTTTCTTCGGCGCGGGAGTTGTAGGATGTGATGTCCCTGGCTCCGAATTTGGAAAGCACGTCGAGGCGCCGCTCCATTTCTCGCACCGTCCATTTGAGCGCATTCACCGTATCATCCACTTTCATAATCGGCGGTACGAGCAAGTGTGGAATGCCTTCATACACATTTAATTCAACGCGTTTCGGATCCACCAAAATGAGGCGGAGTTCATCAGGTCCGTTTTCGTATAGGAGCGAAATAATCATGGTATTGAGGCACACGCTTTTTCCCGATCCGGTCGCTCCGGCAACAAGAATGTGAGGCATTTTATCAATCGGAATGACCCAGGATGTTCCCATCACGTCTTTCCCAAGTGGGACAGACAGCGGACTCCGGCGATTTTCAAATGGCTTGGATTCCATCAGCTCGCGTAAGGAAACCGTTGCCACAGTTTGGTTTGGAACTTCGATTCCCACGAGAGATTTGCCAGGGATTGGAGCCTCGATGCGAATCGGATGGGCCGCGAGCGCATAGGCCAGATCGTTTTGCAGGGCCATAATGCGGGACAGCTTGATACCCTGGGACGGGCGGAACGTATATTGAGTGACAGTCGGTCCTACTGTTGTTTCTCCGAGTTCTATCGGAATGCCAAATTGCGCGAACGTCCGTTCGATCACCTCAAGGTTTCGTTCAATATCGCCGGAATTGGCTTTGCTCGCGCGTTTGTCGAGCAGATCGAGCGGGATGGTAATTTTTCGGAGGCGTTTTGACGTGAGAATTTGTTCAGTCGCTTCTCTCATTACGGCCGCGCGCGGAGGCTTTTCGACTTCGAAGGATTCCGGCGTTTCTTCCTCTCCCTCTTCTTCCTCTGTTGTTTCGAACGGTTTTTCAGATTCGGATTCCATAAATTGATCCCCGTGAAGGCCGGCACCGAAACGACCAGTCAGATGATCGTGGATTCCAATGATGCGCCGGAGCGATGTGTTGAAGATAAGCAAGATGGAGATCAAGAGCGTTGCGACAGAGATAACGAGCGAGCCCCAGAATCCGATGATAGTCGGAAGCCATCCGGCAAAAAATTGCCCGATCATTCCTCCGATCAGCGCATCCGATATTGTTGGTTGCGGAATCAGGAGATTCAGAAGTCCGTTGAACGACAGAAAAAAGCAGATCATTCCAAAATAGTTCCATATGGAGAATGGTGCGCGGTTCGGAAAGAGTGAGGCTCCGCTTATGAAAAGAAGAAGAATCGGAACAAGGAAGCGATCCCAACCGAAAAATGTCCAAAGTTCTTGGTCAATCCAATCTCCGAAGTTTCCGGCTATGCCGAAAAAAGAAAGAATCAGTAGGATGGCCGTGGCCGAGAACAAGACAATCAAAACCCCGCGTTTTGTTTCCGGGTTTGATTCAAAATAAGGAAAAGATTTGCGAGTTTCTTCCTGAATTTTTGATTTGCGTCTGCGCGCCATAGAGATTGTATGGGTCTGTTTCCGAATGTCATTTTACCACGAAATTGAGAATGGGAGAAAATAAAATCCCGTCCGGCGGAGCGGCCGGACGGGAGAGAGATCAGCCTACGCATAGATATTGCGCAGACTCGTTTGTCGTATCAGGCAGAAGGTCGCATTCGGCTTCGAATCCGATCATCGCATTTTCAATGAGCCGTGTCCACACTTCGGTATTCTGTAGGGTAGTGAGATCAGGTCTCCTGTCCTTTGATTCCATGAAGCGGACGGATTTCAGAAAGAGTGTATGATCGCGGGAACGATCCTGATCGAAGATTTGAAAAGCGAGGAGAAGGAGACGCGTGACTGTCCCTGTGATCGCGCCAGAGGCGCTGGTTTGCGTATGCCGCGAGTAGAGTGCGCCCCGGCCGTATCGCCACGCGAAGATTCGTTTTGACAAAACAATCGAGGCGCTATTTTTTGTGCGCGAATCATCGCACATCCATTCCATGTAAGCGTATTGGCCGATGTCTTCAGGTCTAGCCTTTTTGATTTCCCGTTTGCCACTGACGACCAGGCATGTATGAAATGATCCTTCAGGAAGCGATCCGGCTTTTTTCCGCCAAAGGACGGCGGATTGGAAAGGCAGTCCTCTCCTTGCTTCGGACAGGATGTCCGTATGAAGGAATCTCCTGGCCGCTGGTTCCTCTTTTGCCCACGGACGCGTTACGTACCACGACTGCACGCCTCCGCGTTGATGGAAAACGAAGTCCGTATATTCACGATTTCCTTTCATGGAGTAAAGATATTTTCTTGCGTTTCGTTCCGAATCAAATCCGAAAGCCGGAATAAGAATGAAGGTCTGTTCTCTTGGTGAAGCGATATGTGGCGGTTCTGTTGTCATGATGCACCTCGTGATTGATTGTTGAGAAAGGACGGCCTCGGGCCGCCCGATGATGACGGATCGAAGAACGAAGAATCATAGCAGAATCGGCCAAAATGTCAATATTTTTATGTTGGTCGGTTGACAAAACCGCGAAAATGGGCTATAGTAGACGGTTCGTTATCAACAAACATGCAGTTTGCTTCTCGATGAGGCGGCTGTACCAGATAATGAACCGTCGTACCAGATGATGAAAATGTATCTTGGTATCTTCGGGATTTCTGCAAAATGGATGAGATTTCGGCGCGCGATGAGGACCGAAGCGAGACGTACTAGAACGTACGTTGAGCGAGGACCGCAGGAGCAAACCGAAAGATCGCCATTTTATAGAAATCCAAACCCACTCAAATATCCGCCATGGAGGAGAGAAACACGTAAATCGTTCGTCCGCGTCCTTGTATGCGGAGGAAACCGGTTTGCACGGCAATGCGCACGATTCGGACAAGGCCACGGCTTTTTTCGGACCGCCTGCGTGTTCCATCATGCTGATACCACGGCCTCACGGTCCGGTCACTCGGCAGTTCTCTACTCCATAGTGGATATTTGTTTTTTTTCTGGAATGTTCTATACTTTACTCACGATAGCCTTTCGAAGGCTGCGAAGCGGGGTACGATTTCGTTGGATCAATGTCGCGAACACTCGCCTCGCGAAAGCGGGGCTAAATCTCTCTCCTCGTGTTCAAACGCAGTGATTCGACTCTTCGTAAATCGTGACCTTTCTTTGCAGCCTCCGGAAGGATAAGAAGAGCTTTCGGTTTTTTGTTCTTTTTAACCTGCACAAAGAGAAATGGAGGCTGGATGTGCAAACAGCATGCGACAGATCAGAAGTCCTTGGGATTCGTTTCGAATCCCAAGTAAGAAACAGGCTCTAAGAATTCGGTTGCTATATCATTGCAAACAAAGATCTAGATAATCGAGAGAAAG
>CAZPPQ010000019.1:0-13174 GCA_964588505.1 uncultured Gammaproteobacteria bacterium
ATCAGTGCGTAAAGCAAGGACTGCGTCCCGGTGCCAAGATAGACCAGCCCGTCGATGAGGCCTGTCACGATGCCAGCATTTTTCGTCCCCCCGAAATCCTGGGTGGCTGTCCCTGAAAGAAGGCCGTGAACCCCGATGACACAGAGCGACAAAAACACGGCAATCCATCCGACGAACGCCGAGCCGAGGGCAAACGGCATGGCAACGACCCCGATCAGAAGCCCTGCGTACATGGGCAGCGCGGCCATGGCGCGCTTCGAGTTGAAAAACACGTCCGAAAACGTGCCGGCGATAACGCCCCCGATGATGCCTGCGCTACACAACAAAAGCCCCCAGTTTTGCATGACGAAATCGCCGCCAAACCCAACGAGCTTCGCAAACATCGGGTATTGCTGCATCACGGCCTGGCGCAGAAACCCGGTGCAAAACTCGATGGCCCCGATCGTGACAATGACCGGATTCTTCAGCATCCGAAGGAACACTTCCTTCGGGGGATCCGGCTTGTTATGAGGATCGTCTTCGGTCGCATCGCCGGTCTTAAAATCCTCGAATCCTGCTTCGCTCGGACGGTTGCGCACCAGAAACGCACCTACTACCAGAATGCCCATGAGGCAAGCGGAAGGAATGAAGAAGACCCACGGAACTGACAGATTCCATGTATGGAGGATCCCGTCGCTCCAATCAAAGCCGAAGTAGATGCCGAGCGAAATAAGGATCCCGAACACGGCTCCGAACACGCCGCGCTCCCGCACATGGAACCACGGGGCATTGCACTTCACGATCGCCACGGCGCCAAAACTCTGGAAATACATGTTGATCGGGTACACGACGAGCAGGGTCATGAAGAACGCTTCGTCTCCGATCAAGTTCTGCTGAAACGCCCACGTCGTAGCTCCGATGAACAAATTCGCGACAGAAGCGCCAGAGACCCCGAGCAGGATGGAGAACCGGCCGCCGAATTTATCTGTCAACGGCCCGTTCAAAATGAACGAGAAACCGTACACGATCGTTCCGGCCGAAAAGATCCAGTTGAACGCGCTCACCATGTCCTTGCCGCCGAGTTCGCGGATGGCAGGATTCAAGTTGTAACGCCCGAAGTAAAGCAGAGCATACGCGAGCCCAACCGCAAGCCAGTTGATGGCGCGCCGAGTCCGAAAGCCGGGTGTCTCAAGATGGATGAATTGGCCCGGATGCTCCGGCTTTGGCTTTGGCACTCGCCAGATGACGAATGCAACGGCCCCGAGCAAAAGAAGGATCGGAGTAAACCCCGTGTACCACGGCTTCGACATTCCGGCTTCCGCGGCAAAAGCCGCAGAGTACGAAAACAGCAGATACGCCAGACACATTGGAATAACCGGCCAATAACCGTGTGGACGAACTCTGCTCATGGTTCTCCTCCTTTTTGAGTGAGAGTCTGGGAAAAAATGTCAAAAGAACACTGCGAGTAAGGTACACCGACACAAATGATGTGTCAAACAAAAACCCCGCGTTAGTTGCTAGTGCAATCGCGCGGGGCAGTTTTATTTTCATCGGATTTTGGCTTGTTCCAGCTCTCCTCGCAGCTCTTCGGTGGTTTGGCCGGAAAGTTTGAGCCATTCGCCCTCCGTCCGGATTTGCTCCAGATGTTCCGCGTGTCGGCGTTCTTCTTCTCGCGTGGCCAGCCACGGACCGATGACGAAACTACTGATAAGTGGAAAAATTATGGCGGGCAGAAGAATTAGAGCTGCCTCAACCATTTCTTTTCCAGCCATATTGTAGATACGCGCCAGCTCCCGATCGTTGGTCTGAAGAGGGGCTAGTGCGCGAAAACAAACAGCGAGAACGGCGAGGAGTGATAAAATCGGCCAAAACACGGCCTCCAACACTTTTGTATTATCAATCAGAAACAGAATTATACCCAAAATATATCCGACCACCAGGCCAATAACGGCCCAGGTACCTTGACTTTCGTCGATCGTCTTGGTTGGTCTGCTGTTGTGATTCTCTTTCTCGCGAGCCACCTTGTCCTGCAGACTCTTGACCCTCCCATTCCATTCGTCTTTCCTGCGCTGTTCCGACTCGCAACGCTCGTTTTCCAGCCGCGAATCTTCACTGCGAAAAGTTTCTTCCGCGGCATCAATCAACTCCGAAACGGTTTTCATTTCTCGCCTCCCTGCCGGCACAACCTCACGACCAGCCGGTAGTCCAAATAGCTGTGACGCCCGCACAATTCCACTGCGCGGAAATGCGCCTGCACAGCGGTTTTGTAAGTTTCCAACTTAAGCGGAGTCGAAACCTTTGCATTCTGGTCATACAACAACGAAAGACGACTGCGACAGTCTTCCAATCTCTCTATGGCCATGGTCTGTGCCTCTCGGAACATCCTCTCTTTGAGTTTTTGAAGAAGCCCTTGGATCCTCCGGAAATCTTCCTCAAAAGTTTTTTGATCAAAATCAATTTTGAGGAAGTAAGACGGATCTTTCCTGACGGCGATTTCCAGATGACGCACTATTTCCGACAGGTCAGTATCACCGACCAACATCAGATAATGCGCAAACTGATAATGCGCTTCGGCCGACGGGCTCAACTTCAAAGCCTCGCCTGCCAAGTGAGCCGCTTCGTCAAACTCTCTCTTAAAATATTTGACGAGCGCGGCGTGCAGTTTGGCCCAGCATGCGACCTCTCGCGAGTGCGGCGCGGCGTAGCGCGCCGCTTTTTGATAATACCCGAATGCCTTTTGAGGATCAGACAGCTTCCAGCAAAAAGCATCGCCTAGATACTGATGCACGACGAAGTCGTAACGATTAAGCGCTTCAGCTTCGAGCAAATCTTTCACCGCGTCATCGGGCCAGCCGTTGTCGTAAGCGTAAATGCCGTGCTGGCGAAAATTGGCAGCCTTGACATCAAGAGGATGAGCGAGTTTTTTGTCGATCTCGGCCAGGTTCCAAACAACCTGCCTGATTCCCCAGTTGAAAGAAGAATCCAGATCACCAAGACCTTTGGCGAGTTGGCTCGCACCGTTTCGAAAAATTCCGCCCAGACGATTTACCTCATCGGCGATGTCCGACAGCTGTCCGGAAAGCAACTCTCGACCTGTTTCTTGGCTGACAACCAGCCGATCCACCGAATCCAGATAATCTCGGCGCACCCGTTCTTGATGCGCTTCCGCGGATTGAACAATCTTGTCAGCCGCCACTTCTATCGAATCTCCAGTGAAAAGATACTGCCAGTCCCAAAGCTTCGTTCTCACGATGTTTGGCATGCTCTGTCTCCTTAAAATGAGCGTGGGTTGTGAAAGGGCGCGGAACGCATGGCCTAGCGACCCTAGCTTAAAAAGTGCTCCATGTCAATACCGACTCGTTCGGAAAACTTATCAACAATCCGCGGGTTGACCGCAATATTTTTTTCGGAACGAAAAACGGATAAAATACGACCGGTTCCTTTTTCCCCAAACCCATTTCCTGTGGAGGCACACGTGCCGCACGCACTCGCTAATGGTGGAGCAATCGAAGCGATCACCGGCCCCATGTTTTCCGGAAAAACCGAAGAACTGCTTCGACGCTTGAAGCGTTATCGAATTGCGAGGATTCCGACGCTTCTCGTGAAGCCGGCGCGCGATACGCGCACGGACGCGATTGTGAAATCGCGCGGCGGTTCCACATCGGACGCGGTCATCATCCATGAGCCGGAAGAGCTTCTCATCCTCGCGCAAGACTTCAAAGTCATCGGCGTGGATGAGGTTCAGTTCGAGGGAAAGACTTTTCCCGGTGTCGCGCGACAACTCGCGCGCCAGGGAAAGCATCTGATTCTCGCGTTTTTGGATCTCGATTTTCGCGGAGAACCGTTCGAGGTCTCGAGAGATGTCCTCATCCTCTGCAGCCCGGTCGACAAAATGGTGGCTGTCTGCATGCAATGTAGCCGCATGAACGCCACCATGAGCCAGCGGCTCACGGACTGCAAAGATCGCATAATGGTTGGAGATTCGGAATACGAAGCGCGATGTCTGTCGTGCTTCGAATGGCCACGAGCTTCTTGATCCCCTGAAACTCAACAAGAGTGAACGGGGATTTTTTATCCAAAAGGATTGACTTTTCCTCCGAAATTCTGTAACGTCTTCCTGTTGCGGTAACGCCGCGACATGCCGGTTCTTTCACAACGGCATCCCCTGGCGTGTCGAGAATTTCCGCATTGGGCGAAAATTCTCCACTGTGCCACCCGCTCTCCCTCGCAAAAGGCAGAGCCGGAAAGGAAGTGGGTCATGTCCAAATTTGCGGAAAGTTGGGGAGACGAGACGATCAAAAGCCTAATGGCGATACAGAACCGGAGAAAGCGGTGCGGGGGAATCTCCATCGCCCTCACCATCGTCTTCATCGGATGGATGTTCTTCGCCGCGCACGAAGACACGTGGCCGGTTCTAAGATTCTTCCCAGTCTTCATCTTCGGCTTCGTAAGCATCGGCATCGCCTGGCTCTATCTGCGATTCGATAGTGTCCTCGTGATGAAATGGGAAGAGGACGGGCGGTTCGTACCCTTCAAAATATTCTCTCACCGCGAGCTTATGCGCCGCGACCCGGACGATGACTACCAGTCGCCGTTCTGGTGGTTATGGCATTACGACTGGCGAATCCTTATTGTCCCGTTCCCGGGTAGCCGCGGAAAGAATCACCTCATTCTCGGAAAAGAATGCAAGCTGATGCCGCACTTCATACGCTGTGACCTTCTCGAAGACCACAACGCATGGAGCATACGACTTCTCAAACCGTCATTCCGCGGCAGCACAACGGAATTCACTGTAAGCGGACCTAAAGACTCCCGAGCGAGAATGAGTGAAAACACGCTCAACTACCTTCTCTATACAATGTTCGGTAATGAAGATGCGGCCTGGCGACAGTTCGCATGCAAGGAAGGATTCGAGCTACTTAGCCTCTACATCGGGGACAACAAGAGAAAGGCGGAAGAGCTACGAAAACTCAATAAAGGTTACAATGAAACCCTGAACGGGCAGAGACAGCTCCGGGACGATCTCGATATCGCGAACTCTCGGATCAAAGCGGTCTCGAGAAATCGGAAGCAATTCATTGACGGCATCGTCGCAGTCATCCGACAAATCAGGAAAAGCACGCGCCTGCAAAAGACGAAGGAAGGCGCGACTGTTCTAAACGCGCTCCTCGCTGTCTTGGGAGTGAACGCAAACTCGGATGACAGGCTTCCGCTGGACATCAACACCCTGCTGATGGAAGCCACGACGTCTGCTGACGCGGCAAAGCCAGCCGAACCCGCGCCGGCAGAGCCTGCACAAGAACCGCCAGCGTAGACAACGCGCGACGCGCGGCATCTGTGAAAACAGATGCCGCTCTTTTTTTCTTCTTGCGCCGAAACTCCGTACAAAGCATAATGGACACGCAGAAGAACCCATGATGAGTTTCCGTTTTTAGTTGTTGTAATGAGTAAAGGGATCTCTGCAAAAGTCCATTTCAGGATGAAAGCGAGGAATGTTTTCCGGATGCGAGGAAGGATTCCGGAAATGATATCGCCATATCATTGAGGAATCCTGACGACGCAGCCGGGAAACATAACCGCTTTCAGGCCGGAAGCGACTTTTGCAGAGGTCCCTAAAACAATTTAACGCGTGTCCCCATGCCAAGGGGAACAACAGGGGGTCTATCAGACCTGTCTACCTCCCCTTAACCCCTCCTTAGCAGGAGGGGAAACCCAGGAGGCTTCGCAATGACGGAAAATCCTACAAGCTACAAGCTACAACCTGCATTTCTCTATATGATCGAACGCGAAAAACCAATCGAAGAAAGCCGAATCGTCGCTAAATCCGCAGAACCGATTGAGGCTGTGTTTGAAATCGGACTCCGGCCGCAGACCCTGCCGGAATTCGTGGGCCAGAAACCGCTCAAAGAGAATCTGTCTGTGCTGATCGAGGCCGCGAAACACCGCGAAGAGCCGCTCGAGCATGTGCTTCTTTATGGAAATCCCGGGCTTGGAAAAACCACGCTCGCACATATCATTTCACGAGAAGTGGGCGCGAATATCCGTGTCACGAGCGGGCCTGCCTTGGAACGCACCGGCGATCTTGCGGCCGTGCTCTCGAATATGCGAAAAGGCGATGTTCTCTTTATTGATGAAATTCATCGGCTCAACAAAACCGTGGAAGAAGTCCTCTACCCTGCCTTGGAGGATTTCGCGCTTGATTTGGTGGTTGGAAAAGGACCGACCGCGCGCACCCTGCGCCTCGCGCTCGAAAAATTCACTGTCATCGGCGCCACAACCCGCCTTTCGCTCCTCTCCTCCCCGCTTCGCGACAGGTTCGGCGCAACCTATCATCTTAATTTTTACGAAGAGGATGATATTGCGAGCATTCTCGAAAGAAGCGCGCGACTACTCGGCGTGAAAATTGACATCCCTTCAATCCGTCTACTCTCTTCGCGCTCCCGCCGCACGCCGCGCATCGCAAATCGGCTTCTTCGCCGCATCCGCGACTTTGCGCAAGTGCGCGCGAACGGCAGAGTCACGCCTGAAATCACAGAACAGGCTCTTCTAATGCTTGACATTGATCGAGCGGGACTTGATCAAGTTGATCGTCTTCTGCTTCAGACCATCATAGATAAATTCAACGGCGGGCCGGTCGGGCTTTCAACGCTTGCCGCGTCAACTCAAGAAGAAATTGAGACAATCGAAGACATTTACGAGCCATTCCTCCTCCAGCTCGGCCTTTTGCAACGCACGCCGCGCGGCCGCATAGCAACCGACCACGCCTATCGGCATCTCGGCCGCACGCCTCCCAAGCGTCAATCGCTCGGCTTGTGATACACTGACAATGTATGTTTCCATCTTTCATCATCCCTCTTTTTGTCCTGCTCATCGCGTACATCGCATTTCTCCTTTTTTATCTCGCGTGCGGTTTTTTGAGCATCAGACAATTGATTCAACTAGGCGTGCCCGGGCCGGCGATGACCATCTCGCTCATAACATTCGCGTCCGTAACCCTCGCGATCATCATCGGATCGCTTTTCTTGCTCGCGACATACGACTGGTCTGCCGCAATTACAATCGGTAATATCATTGATTCCGAAGCGTCTCCTTTTCTTAACGGATTATGATGCACCTAGATCATCTTCCAAACCAGACAAAAGACGAGCATCTTGTGTCTTTCCTCCGAAGCCACTGGATTATACCGCTCAAAATCTGGCTATTTTGTTTTGCACTTTTTCTTGTCCCACTCGTTATCGCCATTCCGTTCCTTGATGACATTCCTGTTATTTTGTCACACGAATGGTTAGGACCGCTTGTTGTCATTTTGATTTCTTTGTATCTCCTCGCACTTAATTTATTTACCTTCCAACAATTCATCACATATTATCTCGATACATGGATCGTAACAACCGAGCGCATCATCAGCGTTGAACAGGAGAGTTTGTTCCATCGGACAACTTCGGAAACACACCTCGCGACGATTCAAGATGCCACGGCCGAGATCCATGGATTTTTACATACAATGCTTGATTATGGGGATGTTTTTGTTCAAACCGCGGCAGAAAAAGAGCGTTTCTCATTCCACAACATTCCACATCCGGAAAAGGTGAAACAGCTTGTACTCAAGCTTATAGAAGCGGACAAATCAAGACACGGTGGCAACACCGCACTCGCCCCAGCTCTGAAACAGTAAAAAAGCCCGCCTCTTGAACGCCTTATTCGGGACAGCAAAAACGGTTCCACTTCATATCAATTCCAATGCTTTCGCAACTCTATTCCGGTGTAAAAATAGTTCAAAATATCTTTCCACGCCTTTCCAGCGCGCGCTTGACAAATACCTTCCGAGGCCGACATTCCAACCCCATGGCCAAGCAATGCCTTGCCGACATCACACGGCGCGGGCACGGATTGAAGCCAAGCCACGCTTCCATACCACACCTCGCTCCACGAACGCGTGCGACCATCGGATTGCGAATAATACGATGTAATGGCAACTTTATTTCCGTAAAAAGCGATCACGCCACGCGTCGCTTCCACGGCTTCGACAAGCTTTGGCATTCGCTCCTCGCTTCCGTAACCTTTATAAACCTGATCTCGATACGCGTCTACATGATAAAACTCGCTCTTGTGCTTTGATGCCCGCTCGATATGATAAAATCCGTATGTCCGGGCGGCTGTAACTTGGGCTTTTTGATACTCCATGGCCGTGAGGTTCGATGTTTCCGCCAATCCGCGCAAATACATCTCAATCGGCAGTTCGTTGATGATCCACACGCGATCTTTTGTCGGATTGTACCGAAGTTCAAGGATGTTACGAAAACTGTTGTCCGCGTATGCAACACCGCGTGTCTCCCGCCGGTCAAAATTCGTTATGGCACAAACAGCGTTCTTCGTATCTGGAACGAATCGAAGCGGATAGGTATTCGACTCCAGACCTTTCCCGCGATTAAACCAATACTTTCCTTTTTTGTAGAACGCGGACACGCTTCCTCCAGAAACAATCTCGCCAAGCAGAGCGCCTTGCATATCTTCCAATCGCCAATTTGATTGGCACGAGACGACCACTTGCCAATCTGTTTCTTCATCTACGAGCAAAACTCCGACGCGGATGATCGGCTCTTCAATCACACTCAATGACTCCGTAATTTCCTCAAATCCGATCGGAGATTCCGTAAGCAAAGATGCCGCATCGGATGTCACTTCAACCGGAATATCTATAAAAAAATCCGGTACAACCACATCGTTTGCCGCGAATTTATACCGAATTGTGTAGGTTCCTTTCCGTTTCGGAGCCGTGAATGTAAATGAAATAAGATCCAAGCCGCCTGGTTCGATTGTCCCGGTCATATCGGTTACGACTGTCGTAAACGATTCCCACAAATCATGGTATGTGTCGTTTGAAACAACCGGCAATGCCGTGTCTTCGGCAACACGGATGTCGCGGCTCATCCATCGAGCCGTGCCGGCATTTTTAATCCCGACGATAAATGGAACTTCCGCGCCGCCGGCGGCTTTGATATTTTTTTGGCTTCGGATCATCACGGTTGCGGCCATTCCACGCGTGTCTCCTGGAACGGTCGCGACTGCTGGTTTTACGATTGCCGCGGACTTCGCAACCACCACATTCAATGTAAACGATCCTCCCGGAATCCAAGCCACATCCTCTGCCGCAAGATGAAACACCTCTTTATACGTTCCTTCTTTTGTCGGCGCTTTCAAAAAAAATGTGAGGTGTCCAATCCCTTTCGGCAACACCTTATCTTCTGTTATCATCGCCGGTTGATTCTTTTTGAACCATCCGTCGTTCCAAAAAACGCTCGAACGGTATTTCGGCTCGTATGTATACGCCGAAACATACCCTGTCCCTGTCCGGTTCCATATTTTTGTGCCGATGTTCTGAAACTCCACGGTGATTTCCTTCCGCTCGCCAGGCTTCAAAGAAACAAAGCCTGCGCCGGACATGGAGATAATCATAGCCTCAAAACCCTTGCGCGGAGCTGCGTGAAGCGGCTGAAGCGGGAAACCGACAAAAAAACTCCCCATGATAAGACAAAGGGCAAAAAATCGTCTTACAAAGTTTTGCGAACAGAAAAAAATCCCCACCATACCTTGAATGATAACACGACAAAAGCGTGTTACACTAGGAATACAATTTACTTATGAACCAAACCCGCCAGTTCGCCGGCAATTTTACTATCCAAGTGACCGGAAAAATCCTATCCGTGCTGATCGGGCTTGTTTCGATCGCTGTCCTCACGCGCGCGCTCGGTCAATTCGGGTTTGGAGAATACACGACGGCCATCACCTTTCTGCAAATCTTCGGAGTGATCGTGGATTTCGGATTGAGCCTTACACTCATTGTGATGATTTCCAATCCGGACGCGGAAGAGGAAAAAATTGTTGGAAACATCTTTACGCTCCGGATGGTTTCGGCCGCGGTCTTATTCTGCGCCGCGCCGCTCGCGGTCCTCGCTTTCCCATGGTCGCGCACAGTCGAGCTCGGTGTCCTTGTCGGAGCCGCGGCGTATTTTCTTATGTCCGGCGCCACTATGTTGGTCGGCCTTTTTCAAAAACACGCGACCGTGTGGCGCGCGTCGCTCGCCGAACTTGGAAACCGCGTCGTCCTTCTTGGAATCGTCCTTCTTTTCTCATATTGGAATCTCGGCGTTGTTCCGATGATCGCGGCCTCGGTCGCGGCAAATCTCGTTTGGCTCATCCTTACGATCTGGCTTGCCAAAGCGCACGTCCGCATCCGCCCGCAATTCGACTTTTCAATCTGGAAAGAAACTATCGTCCGTAGCTGGCCGATCGCTGTTTCCATCTTGTTTAATCTTGTGTATCTCAAAGGCGATCTGTTCTTCCTTTCATTGCTCCGCGGCACTGAAGAAGTCGGGCTCTACGGCATCTCATATCGCATTATTGATGTGCTCACAGTGATCCCGACAATTTTTATGGGTCTCTTGCTCCCATCGCTTGTCGCTGATTGGGCAAAAAAAGAAAAGGGAGAGTTCAGGAAACACATGGATCGCGCATTCAGCGCGTTTGTAATCATGGTCGCACCTGTCATTGCCGGCGCGCAAGTGATCGGAAGCGACTTGATGACATTCATTGCTGGATCCGAATTCGTTGATTCCGGAGCGATTCTTCAAGTGCTCATCTGGGCTTTGATCGGCGTATTTTTCGGGGCGCTTTACGGCTATACGATCGTAGCCGTCAACAAGCAAAAACTGATGTTGTTCGGCTATGCGGCAACAGCCGTCCTCTCGGTGGCCGGATATCTTTGGATCATCCCACAATTCGGCATTTTCGGCGCGGCTGGTGTTACGATTTTTACGGAATTGTTGATTGCCATCCTCACTTTCTCAATCGTGTGGCACGAAATCCGCATCCGTCCGCCGTTTTTGATTCTCGTCAAAGCTTCGGCCGCAGCCATGGTGATGGCCTATGTGATCAACAGACTTCCGGATATGAACGTTCTTATTTCTCTCGCGATCGGAGCTGCAATTTACGCGATTATCTTGCTCGCGATCGGCGGAATCTCGAAACAAACCATCAAAGAGTTGATGCCGAGCCGTCTCGCAATTCACAAATAAACCAAACAACTGTCTGTGCTTCTGAATCTTCTCCTTATTTTCCTCCTCACTATATTCGCGTGGATCGCCTGGCACGACTTGCGGATCGGTCTTTTTCTGATTCTCGCGTTTCTTCCGTCTTACCTGCTCCGATTTTCGATGCTCGGAATGCCAAGCACTTTTCTCGAGACACTCATCATCTTTGCGTTCCTTATTTGGATCATAAAACGCGGCTACCGTGCGCATCCGCTCCGAAACGAACACATTTGGATCGTCTTTTTGCTCATCATTCTTCTCTCGGCTTCGATCGCTGTGCTGACTTCTCCAGGAATTCTGACGGCACTCGGAATTTGGAAAGCGTATTTCATCGAACCAATCCTCTTTTTTATTATCCTGACTTCCCTCATCAAAAAACCGGGGGACGCATGGCCGTTCTTGACTGCGCTTGCCGCAGGATCATGGCTCGTTATTCTTCCGGGAATCATTCAATATGCGTTTGATTTTGGAATCCCTGCGCCGTGGGATATCGAGCGGCGCATCACGAGTATCTTCCTTTACCCGAACGCGGTCGGATTGTTTCTCGGGCCGATCGTTGTCGTAAGTTTCTTCGCGCTCATGCAAAAACACATTTGGAAAAACCGCTGGGTCGCGGCGTTTTGGATTCTGACCGGAATTTTTTCTCTGCTTGCCACGATCCTCGCGCAAAACGAAGCGGCTGTCGCGGCCATTGTTGCGACGATTTTTCTGTCCGCCCTGTTTTTTCCACGGCTCCGCGCGATCGCCGTTGTCTGCGCGATTCTCGCCATCATCGGCATCGGATTATTCCCAGGTGTCCGCGCGCCGGTCATCCAAAAACTGACGTTGCAAGATTTTTCCGGACAGGTGCGCGTGAACCAATGGAAAGAAACTGCCGAATTTCTTAAAGATCACCCGATTTTCGGCGCCGGACTCTCCGGATTTCCTACGGCAATCGAGCCGTATCACAAAGAACGCGCTTATGAAATTTTCCAATATCCGCACAACATTTTCTTGAACGTGTGGGTTGAGCTCGGCTTGCTCGGACTTGCTGTGCTTGGCTATGCCGGAGCACTTGTCATAAAAACTTTTTGGCAAACATGGAAAAAAGAGCCGATCGTTTTTCTCGCAACCGGAGTATTATTGGAAATGGCAATCCATGGACTGGTGGATGTCCCATATCTCAAAAACGACCTGTCGGTTCTCGTATGGTTTTTCTTTGCTATTATTTTCGTGACTCATACAACGTATGCCAGCCATTCGCATTAACGAACGCGCCGTCTTCATCGCGTTCGTTGTCATCGGCCTCATCATCCTCTTTTTCCGTTGGCTCTATCCTCCGTCTCCGGTCCCGCTATTTCTCCAAGCCCCTGGCTTTCTGCAAGTTTCCAGTGTTGAAGAAGCACAGACCGTAACAGGCCGGCGGATTTTTGCTCCAAAAAATCTGCTTGGGTGCGGAATATATGGGGTCGGCGTCTATACGGATTCAACAAGCGAACGCCCAAAGGGATCGACCGAGATTATTTTACAAAAAAATGAATGGAGATTCGCGAGTATTCTCGCGCGTCCGTCGGATGCGTTTCAAAAAACAATCCTTTCCGGAGAAAAAATTCAGTTGAAAGAGGGTGTCGAGGGGATTTTGCAGACAAACGATGTCACGTCCCTCTCGTGTATGCCGATGATGCAGACACGGACGCTTGGCCTTTGTCGGATCGGCGCCACGCTCTCGTTTGCGTACAAAGGTGTGTCATATTTGCTGTCCGCAGACGGCACGCGCGCAACGCCCGGCGAGCTTGTGATTCTCGCAAAATCGTTGATTTCCTCGATTGACGAGGCGACTGCGCCGTGATAGCCTTTTGCGGCAAGTGACTGCAAGAAACCAATGCTGTGATGGTTCAAAAAATACGGACTTTCACATGAGACCGCTTAAAACCGATGAGATAATGGCACACAACGAGGACTGGAGCGACCGGTACTGAAACGTACCGAGAGCGAGGACCGCAGGGAGCAAGCCATTAGATCGCGATTTTAAGCGGTCAAACCCGAGGAGAGGTGGCCGAGAGGCTGAAGGCGCAGGTCTCGAAAACCTGTATACCGGCAACGGTATCGAGAGTTCGAATCTCTCC
>CAZPPQ010000020.1:0-13091 GCA_964588505.1 uncultured Gammaproteobacteria bacterium
GAGCATCAGCTTGCGGAGCTGAGGGTCGCACGTTCAAGTCGTGCCGGGCGCACCAGAAAAAACTTCCGACACCCGTTGGGAGTTTTTTCTTCGCGGAAGATGGAGACGCCGGATGCCACAAGGAAGACGGAATTGCTCATGAGCATCATCGAGCAGATGGTTAATACCGTCTGTGGGCCGCGCCCCGGCATCGACATACGGAACGGAGTCGCCATCTCCGCACAGGGCTTTTTTCTTCCTTTTCTCCGAGAGGCGCGTTAAGATGCGCGCAGATATGGCCCTTCACCTTTCTTCATCCATCACCGCGTTATTCGGCATTGGGCCGGTTACACTGAAAGATTTAAAAAGCCTCGGCATCCGCACGGTCAAGGATTTGCTTTTCTATTTTCCGTTCCGGTATGACGACTTTTCGTATTCACCCAAAATTTCCGCGCTTCGTCATCAGGACATTGCGACCGTGGTTGGCACGATGAGCGTCATTAAGGCACGGCCGTCGGCGCGGCGGAGTATGACGATTGTGGAGGCAATCGTGGAGGATGAAAGCGGGCCGATCAAGGTCGTGTGGTTCAACCAGCCATATCTCGTGAAAACGCTTCGCGCAGGGATGAAGGTTTCGCTTGCCGGGCGCGTTGATGCGCGGTTCGGGCGCACGCTCGTGAATCCGGTGCACGAGCCTGCCGGCTCAAACTTTCATACAGGAAGACTGATTCCAGTGTACGGACTCACAGGATCTCTTTCCGAGCGAAAGTTGCGCGGACTAATTCGCATGGTGCTTTTGGTTGCGAAAGAGTGTCCGGAATGGTTGCCAGAAGATTTGGTTGTGAAAGAGTCGTTTCCGCCGCTTGCCGAGGCCATTCGACAAATTCATTTTCCGGATTCAAAGGAAGCGCTTGATCGCGCGGTTAATCGCCTTAAATTCGACGAGCTTTTTCTGCATCAGATGATGTACGCGGATGTGCGCAGACAGCGTGCCATTCGACCGGCTCCGGCGTATCCGATTGACGCGATTTTTTTGAAAGAGGTTGTCTCGAGATTTCCGTTTCAGCTTACGAACGCCCAGCGTCGCGCCGCATGGGAGATCGTGAAGGATTGTGCGAAGCCGCATTCGATGAGCCGTCTGCTCGAAGGTGATGTCGGATCCGGAAAGACGGTGGTTGCGGCACTTGCCTCGGCTCATATTTTGCATCAGGGCGGATGCGTAGCATATCTTGCTCCGACAGAGATTTTGGCGCTTCAACAGCACGCCGTGTTTTCAAAGTTTTTGAAAGACGAGACGATTGGTCTGCTCACGAACAAGATCGTTCGTTTCGGAAATGAAGAAGTTAAGCGTTCAGAGTTGTTTGAAGCGATGAAAGACGGACGCGTGCGCTGTTTGATCGGGACGCATGCGCTGATTCAAGATGGCGTGCCGCTTCCAAAATTAGGATTTGTGATTGTGGATGAACAGCACCGGTTTGGCGTGGAACAGCGCCATGCGCTCCTCGATCGTCAAGGCGAAGAAGCCCCTCATCTTCTTTCCATGACTGCGACGCCGATTCCGCGCTCGCTCGCGCTCACGCTGTACGGCGATTTGGATTTGTCCGTCTTGAATGAATGTCCTCGCGGGCGGAAGCCGATTGCGACGATTCTTGTTTCGCCGGCAACCCGGTCTAGCCTCCCCTTGGAAAGTGGAGGAATCCAAGAGGCCGAGATGTGGCAAAAGGTGATGGTTGAGATTCGCGCAGGGCATCGCGTGTATGTGGTCTGCCCGCTTATTGATCCATCCGAGGAGATTGAGGCGAAATCTGTTGAAGAACTGTATCGAAAGTTAAAGGTCGGGCCAATAAAAGAAGCAAAAATCGGGAAACTCCACGGACGCATGAAATCGGATGAAAAGACCGAAGCGATCAATGGCTTACGATCCGGAACATATGATGTTCTTGTTTCGACGACGGTCGTGGAAGTCGGCGTGGATGTGCCAGAGGCGACCGTGATGGTGGTTGTCGGCGCTGAACGGTTCGGTCTGGCCCAGCTTCATCAGTTGCGCGGGCGCGTCGGCCGATCGGATTTGCCGTCGTTTTGTTATCTGTTGCCAGAGGAGCTCACGTGGCCTGGGAAACAACGTTTGTCCGCGCTCGTTTCGTGCGTTGACGGGTTTGAGCTTGCGGAAAAGGATTTGGAATTGCGCGGAGCCGGAAATGTGTTCGGCAATGCCCAATCCGGATTTCCTGATTTTGATCTTGCGACGCCGGCGGATGTGCCACTGATGAAAAAAGCGCGCGACTGGGCCGCGCGGATTTTGGATCAGGATCCGGATTTATCTTCGCATCCGCTCATGCGTCAGCGTCTTCAGGAGACGTACGACGCGGCGCATCTCGAATAGTGCAGCTTATAGGTTTTAGCTTTTAGCTTATAGGATTTATTGCCCGAGCTTGTCGAGGGCCCTCGATTCAGCCTCATGCAAAGCCGGAGCAAAAAACTCGTCATTGCGAACCCGTCCATCCAGATAGGTGAAGCAATTTTTTATACCATAAAGGGACCTCCGGCCCGTTCTGCAACCCCAGCCCCATTTTCTTTCTTGACTGACAAAGAAAATGGGGGAAAAGAACACGCTTCGTGGGACCGGGACGGCCCACTCCTTGAAACAACCGACAGCCTCACGCAGAGCCGTGTTCTTTATCGGAGATTAATTCGTTCACGAGTTTGATCCGCCGGAGCGAAAGCGAGGCGGATTTTGTTTCCGCGTTTGCTGGCACGACTGCTGAATTGATGCCGAGGCGCTCGGCTTCACGCAAACGCTTTTCTAAAAGCGGAACGGACCGAAGCTCGCCGCCCAATCCGACCTCTCCGACATACAAAACAGGTTCCGGATCCGTTGTTCCGCGGTCGGCTTGGAGGATCGCCGCACAGACTGCCAAATCCACTGCCGGCTCCGTGAGAGTGAGCCCACCGACCACGTTCAAGTACACATCCTTTTCGCCAAGACGGACACCGGCGCGTTTTGAAAGAATCGCGCAAAGGAGCTGGAGCCGGTTTTGGTCAAAGCCCGAGGCGCGACGTATTGGCATGCCAAAAAAGCTTTTATCAACAAGCGCCTGGATTTCGACAAGGAATGATCGCGATCCCTCCATAACAGCGGTGATGACAGAGCCAGGGACCGATGTGCGTTCTTTCAGGAATCGGGCCGATGGATTTTGCACGGCAACCAGTCCGTTTTGCGCCATCTCGAACACCCCGACTTCGTCTGTCGCGCTAAATCGATTTTTGGTTGCGCGCAAGATACGGTAGGCGTGCACCGGATCGCCTTCGAGCGTGAGGACGACATCCACAAGATGCTCAAGCGTTTTTGGTCCGGCAATCGATCCGTCTTTCGTAACTTGGCCGATCAGAAGAATCGTCGTGCCGGATCGTTTTGCAAGATCCAAAAGCAATGATGTCGCGTAGCGCACCATGCTCGCAGTTCCAGGCCCGCCATCTTGAATGGAGGAAGTGAGCGTTTGAACGGAATCAATGATCGCGACATCAGGCTTTTCTTTTTCAATGGTCGCGACAAGCGTCTCGATTGGGAATGGTTCCAAAAGCGTGATGTGATCCATCTTTCCGCCAAGGCGCGCAAAGCGGCCGGCAAGCTGTGGGCCGGATTCCTCGCCAGAAATGTAGAGGATGTTCGGCAGGGCAAGGCGTGCGGCGATTTGCGCAACGAGTGTTGATTTTCCGATGCCCGGCTCGCCGGAAAAGAGTACAAGGCTTCCGCGGACAAATCCGTTTCCGAGCACGCGATCAATTTCCGGATTTCCGGACCCAAAACGCGCCGCGGATGCGGCGCTCGCTATGTCGGAAAGTTTTTTCGGTTTTTGCGCGGCCGCGCGCGCGGATGCCGCTTGCGCCGGCCGCGCCGCCACGCCTTCTACGAGAGTCCCCCAGCTCCCGCATTCGGTGCAACGCCCGGACCATTTTGGCGACTGGGCATCGCATTTTGTGCAGGAAAACATAGATTGGGCTTTAGGCTCTAGGGATTTAGGGATTTAGGGAGTTAGGCTTTAGGGTTTAGTGGCAATTTGATGAGACACCCTTTCCATCCGGAGCCTGTTCAAAATGCCAAGGTTCGGAATTAAGCACGCAGAACCCGGCTTTTTTCATCGCGTCAATCACCGCCTTTTGGCAAGGATCCGATTTGCAGGCCGCGATGTCATCAAGACATTTTTGAATGGTCGGAACGCATTTTTGCCAGTTGCCTTTCTCATCTATTTTTTGCCCCCAGACATCAAGCGCGGCTCCGGTTGTGTGTGCGCAATTTCTCGGATCTCCGTCAAGGAGCATACAGGCGTTTGACTGACCTGGTTTATGATTGCATGTGCACGGATTTTTTACCCCAAGTTTTTTGTCGCAGGTACTCGATCGCGGAGCCGGCGGATTGATGCAGTGTCTCAAGGCGGTGTTCATTTGCTCTTCAATCGAGCGGAAGCTGTCCGTGATGTAAAGACCGTAATTTGTGTTGGATGTTTGCAGAGTTTTCGCGGCTTCTTCCACTTTGTTAGCAAGATTTGCAGGAACCTCGTCCATAATTTTTTTTCCGCCGCGGATATTTTTTCCTACCGGCGCCCGGAATCCTTGCGGGAGTTCAACAGCACGCGTCGAATCCTCCTCGCTCGAAAAGAGAATTTCCTCTCGTCTGATGTAAGAAACCGAAAGTGGCTTAAAGAGGACGAGTTGCGGGTTGACGGTTGTGAGAATGAGCGTGACTCCAATCAAGAGAATAAGGCCAGTGATCGCGTTTTTGATTCGTTCTTTCCCTTTTTTCAAGTCTCCGAATCCTCCGGCGCTTAAGACATATTGGAATCCTCCGATCATGATCATCACGATGGCGATCGTGGCCGTCACACCCAAGAGAAATTTGTAAATGGCGGAAATGTAGTCCGCGAGAAAATTCACTTCCAGCCTCTCTCCCTTGTCAAGAATTTTGGAGAATGTGAGGTCAGGGATTGGGACATTGAGCTTTGGCGTGATAAACGGTTTTGGAGCCGGAGGCGGTGGTGCGACTTCGGTTCCCGGAGTCAGTGTTCTTGCCTCAAGTCCTTGCTCGCAAGTGATTGCAATTTTTTTTCCATTATCCGATGTTTTGTCAGCGTCCCATCTCGAGCTTCCGCTGTATGAAGCTCCAAGGATTGGCCTGCAGACAAGCTCGCTACAAGTGTGTTCCGTTATCGCGTCAGCTTCTCCTGGAAGTTGAAGACACGACCCGTCTTTTCTAAAGCACGCGCAAACTGATTCGGCGGCAAAACTTGCATTGGCAAACGAAAAAAGGCCCATGGCAAGGGCCACGAATAACGCGAAGACAAACCATTTATTTTTTCGCGGCAGCGATGGCCTGTTCCACATATTGCGTCAGCTCTTGCAGAGAAATCGCGCCGACATAACGCGCATCGTTGATGAAAATGGTAGGGACCGCTGCGATTCCGAGCCCGAGCCCTTCCTCATAATCCCTGCGCACGATCGGGAGCGTGTCGCGCGCGTCATAGCATTTTTGAAACGCGTCGGTTTTCAGTCCGATGTCGCGAGCGATTTGCGAGAATTGATCCTCGGAAAGCATAGATTGCCGCAAGAAGAGCTGTTCCGCGAAGCTCCAGAATTTTTTTTGACGATCCGCACAATGCGCCGCGATCGCGGCAGGAGTCGCTTGTGGACGGATGGACTCGTTCGGCATATCTTTCCAGATAACGCGAACTTGCGTTGGTTTTGAGGCCTGTACAGTTTTGAGCGCGTCGAACAGGTCGCGGCACGGAACGCAAGAGAAGTCGCTGAAATCCACAATCGTTACGACCGCGTTTGCCGGACCAAGCGTCGGATTAACGAATGTAATGGAAGGTTCCTCGATTTTTTTGATCGTCCTCTCATCCGGAGCCGGGACGCGGACAGGCAATAAACGAAACGCAAAAAACGCGAACACAATCAATCCAACCACACCGAACGTTAGAAAGATAACCCAACGATTGTGCATACGCGGCTATTTAAGACGGAAAAATTCTAATTGGCCGGTCTGTCCGTTTCTGAAATAAAGTGTCGAGCCGTCGGTCGAAACGGTCGGCTGTTCGATCACCTTGCCATCTTCCGGAATCGCGACAAGAGAAACAGTGCCTGTTGAAATATCCACTTTGTACAAATTGTCCGGAATGTCTTTGAACAGAGCCCTTTGCAATCCTGCGTTTGGCGGAAGGGAAGTCGGCACCGCGCAATAAGCCGTGGAGCTTCCGGAGAACACGCATTTGTCCGCCCAGGTGTTAAGTCCGAGACTCTTTCGATTTTGGCCCATGGTAGACGGAGTCGCATCAGTCATCCAAAGCAGAGGCTTCAGATTGCTGTAATCTCCGGCAGCGGAATAGAGGAGCTTTTTGCCGTCATCAGACCATGCTGGAGTGAATCCGTAGCCCTCGACAATCAGTCCTTTCATATTCTCATTATTTTTGCCGATCGGGAGGATCATTTTGCGATCCGGCCCGCCGTCCAGCGCCTCGGCCGTGTCGGAAAACGCGACCACTTGATCGTTCGGCGACCAGCTGATCGTCACTTTATCCGCATTGTCTCCGAGTGCTTGGATGGTCTTGGCATTCGATCCGTCCGCGTTCGTGAGGACAATCCATCGGTTGTTCGGATCAAGACCGATGCTTTTCGCGGCGATTTGATCTTGGACCGGAGAAAATTCAAAATCTTCCCAGTGTGCCGGAAGCGTGGTCTGTTTTTGTGTTTGGAAATCGTAGACAATGTTCGCCCCGTCCGGAAATTCAAGGACAGCTTTATCGGATGCGTTGTTCCATGAAACATTCTCGACATTCGGGAAGGCTTGGTCCGAAAGGCGCGTGGCGTTTCCGTCTTTGTCAATGCGGTAGAAGCGTCCGTCATTCGGGTCGTAATAATTCGCCGAAGTTCCGTCGGATCCGATAGACGGATGGGAGATGGCCGAGGTCGTGAGAGTCGTTGTCGCTGTCGCGCCTCCGCGTGCGATTTGACTCACGGTCGGGAGAGTTGGGGCTGTCGTGGTTGGAATCACACCCCTTTCGCCGCCAACAACCGCGGAAGGAAGCGGGACGCCGCCGGTTTTTGGTGGAATTTCCGGGCTCACGGTTGGTGGAATTTCCGTTGGCGCCGCGCGAAAGAATGTGTAATACAAGGCAAACCCGATGCCGAAAACGGACAGGATGAATATGGAAATAATCAGGATTTTTTTCGCGCGTTCATTCATATACCCTCCATTATAGCGTACTTGCGGCCATCTTGCTCGTCATTTCATTCCGGAATTAAGACATGGTCATAATGATGATGAGGATGATGAGAAAGACGGCGGATCCGATGAGAAAGATCGGACCACAGCCTGGGAGGAGCATCAGAAACAATCGAAAAAAGAACATGGCCTTTTTCGTTTTTTTCTTTTTTTGGTCCTCTTTTTGTTTTTCTTTTTGTTGTTGCGGAAACGTAGTGCTTCCGATGCGTTGCCTCTGCTGTCTTGCCAAAGCCGTTGCTCGCGGAGGATACTCCTCTTCTTCTGTTTCGTTGTCAGCCTCGGCAGGTTGTTGAATCGGCGGCTGAAACGGAATCGGTGGCGTAGCATTGCGAGCCGTCATCAAGCGTTGGAGCCGTTCTTTTTCGATTTCAGAAATCGGACCGAGCATAGGATTATTTTGCAGAGGTTTTTTATATTGCCATAGCGCGAAGTTTCGCGATGCGCGCTTCGATTGGCGGATGCGTGCTGAATAAAGCGGAAAAACGACCGTGGTTTGTCGGTCCGAACGGGTTCGCAATAAAGAGATGAGCCGTCGCGTGATTTGCGCGCCGGAGAGGCTCTCCTGTTCGGGCGATTTTTTCCAATGCGCTCGCCAATCCTTCCGGATAGCGCGTAAGGAGCGCGCCGCTCGCGTCCGCGAGATATTCGCGCGAGCGGCTGACTGCGAGTTTGATCAATTCAGCGATCACCGGCGAAAGAACAGCAAGAACAATCCCAACCAGCGCGAACACGATCGTGAGTTGCGACCTCTCATCCCGGCCTCTGCTTCCGTGGAACAAGAATGACCGCAGGAGCCAATCAGAAAGGAGCACGATCACTCCGACCAAAATAACTGTCATGGTCATCACGCGAATATCCAAATTTTTGATATGCGATAATTCGTGCGCTACAACCCCTTCTAATTCCATCTTGTTCAAGGATTTCAGCAAGCCGGTTGTTACGGCCACGGACGCGTGGAGCGGATCTCGGCCGGTTGCGAACGCGTTTGGAGACGGGTCATCAATGAGATAAATGTTCGGCGTCCGGAGACCGGCAGTGATGGAAAGATTCTCCACAAGCCGATACAGCTCGGGGCAGTCGGTTTTGGCGATCTTTTTTGCTCCGGAAACCGCCAACGCAACCGAGTCTCCGGCAAAATATCCGATCAAGTTCATCGCGGTCGCGAGGATAACGGCAAAAAAAATACCGAGCGTCGCATCCTCCTGACTTTGGCCAAAGACCCACCCGATCGCGACAATGACGATTGTAAAAACAACCATCAAAACAATCGTCTTGCGGCGGTTCCGTGCGATTTCGTCGTAGAGCGTCATGAGATTTAAAATTTCACTTGAGGCGTTTGCATGGCGATCTCCGGAGCATCAAAAAATTCCCGTTTCGTGAATCCGAACAGTCCGGCCACGATATTCGTCGGGAATACCTGAAGTCGGGTATTATAGTCTCGGATATTGCCATTGAAGAACCGGCGTGCGGCCTGGATTTTATCTTCCGCGTCAGTCAGCTCTTGTTGAAGATGAAGAAAGTTTCCGGCGGCTTGGAGCCCGGGATACGCTTCGGCAACCGCGAACAGAGATTTTAATGTATGAGTCAGCATATCTTCGGCTTTCGCGTGTTCGGCCGGAGTCTTTGCGGACATGGCAGCGGTTCGCGCTTCAGTCACTTCCGTGAACACTTTTTCTTCGTGACGCGCGTATCCTTTTACAGTCTCGACGATATTCGGAATGAGGTCGTAGCGACGCTTGAGTTGGACATCAATATCCGACCATGCTTCGTCCGTGCGGTTGCGCGAGCCAATCAGTCCGTTGTATGTTAGGACAAGCCATGCGATGATGATAAGGAGGGCGCTTGTGATCGGCCAAAAAATATACATCATATTGTTCGGAAAATTAAGAGGTTTCCCGACTTTAATCTTACATTTTTTCTTTCCATTCGTCAATGAAATGTATGTCTATTCACGAAGGGATTTTTCACGCGTATGACATTCGCGGAACCGTGGATGAGTTAAGCGATGATTTGGCGCGGCGCGTTGGCGCGGCGGTTGTCGAATTCACGAAGGCGCGGCGCGTCGTGGTCGGGCGCGATATGCGCGCCACGAGTCCGGATTTTGCGCGTGCGGTGATCGAGGGCATTCGATCCCAAGGAGCTGATGTCATTGACATCGGAATGTGTTCGACGCCGATTTTTAATTTTGCCGTGGCCGCGTTTGCCGAACACGAAGCAGGCGTAATGGTAACAGCATCGCATAATCCGGCCGAGTACAATGGGTTCAAAATGTCGCGCGGCGACGGGTTGCCGATCAGCGGGGAAGAAATCAAGCCGGTCGTGCTCGGATGGAATGGAAAAGTCGCGGATCGTTTCGGGTCTGTCCGTTTTGTAGAGATGGCCCGGCCGTATTTGAAGCGAGTCGCGGAGTTGGCGAATGTACCCTCGCTCACGAAAACGAAGGTCGTGATTGACGCTGGCAACGGGATGGGTGGGATGATTTTGTCTCGGCTTTTTGTTTCTTTGGATTGTGAAATGATCCCGATGTATTTTGATCCGGACGGGCGGTTTCCGAATCATGAAGCAAACCCGATTAAGCTCGAAACACTGAAGGAATTGCAGGCGAAAGTTGCCGAAGTCCATGCGGATATCGGCATTGCGCTTGACGGCGATGCGGATCGCGTCGGGTTTATGGATGAGACCGGCCGGTTCGTGAATGGGGATTTGCTTCTCGCGGTTTTGGTGGAAGATCGGCTCCGAGAGCACCACGGCAAAGGAATCGTATACAGCCCGAACGCGAGCTGGGCCGTGCGCGACGCGATTGCGCGCTCCGGAGGCGTCCCTTTGCTTGAGAAAGTCGGGCGTTCGAACATCATCTGCCGGATGGCGAAAGAAGGCGCGGCGTTCGGCGGGGAAGTTTCCGCGCATTATTTTTATCCAGAGTTTTTTAATATGGAGTCCACGGATTTTACGATCCTGCTCATCCTGAAGCTTCTGAAAGAATCAGGAAAGAAGGCATCAGAGTGGCTCGCACCGTATCGGATGTATGCGCAATCCGGAGAGATCAATTTTTCAGTGCGAGACAAGGAGGCAGTTCTTGCCGGCCTTGAAAAAAAGTATGGCCCAGCCGCAACATCAGTGAATAAACTCGACGGTCTTCGCGCAGAGTTTAAAGACTGGTGGTTCAATGTGCGCAAGTCGAACACCGAGCCGCTTGTGCGCCTGAACATGGAAGCCATCTCGCCTGCGCTGATGGAAGAAAAGCGGGATGAGTTGTCTTTAGCCATTCGAGGAGATATGATATCCTCACCTTGATTTTCAAGATTTTTCATGTTCTCGACCATCATTCTTTTTATCTTGGTTTTGGCGGTTTTGGTGTTCGCGCACGAGCTCGGGCATTTTTGGGTTGCGAAAAAGATGGGGATGGCCGTGGAAGAATTCGGATTCGGATTTCCGCCAAAGATGTTCGGTTGGGAAAAAGGCGGCACCATCTATTCGATCAACTGGATTCCGCTCGGCGGATTCGTTCGTATCAAGGGCGAGAATGGTATTTTGGACGCGTTGGCTCATGACAGTTTCGTTGCGAAAAAAATTTGGCAGAGGTTTTTGGTGCTGATTGCCGGAGTGACGATGAACTTTTTGCTCGCCGCTGTCCTCCTGTCCGTCGGATTCATGTTCGGCATGCCAAGCGCGATTGAATCCGATATGCCGAGGGGTGCGACTGTTCGCGATCCCAGAATCGAAGTCGTCTCGGTTCTTGCCGAGAGTCCGGCAGCGCGCGCAGGTGTCGAGTCCGGAGACGTGATTCTCTCGTTAAATCAGGAGATGGAGTTTTTCGGTTCCGATGCGGTGCGCACATTTATCGTCTCGCGCGGAGATTCGGGAATAACGCTTAAAATCAAGCGCGACGGAGAAGTGCTTGAAAAAACCGTTTCTTCCGAATTGTTGCCAAGCGTCGGGATTCGCGGCATCGGCGTCGGACTCATCCAGACAGCAACCGTCTCTTTTCCATTTCATCTTGCAATTTGGCATGGGTTTGGAAGCGCGATTTCTTTGCTTGCGGAGATTGCCAGGGTGTTTGCCAGTCTGCTTTGGCATTTACTTGCGCAAGGCCGTCTGGCCGCGGATCTTTCCGGTCCGGTCGGGATTGCGGTCATGACAGGCGAGGCCGCTTCGCTCGGCTTCATGTCACTTCTTCAATTTACCGCGCTTCTTTCTTTGAATCTTGCGGTCATCAATGCCTTGCCGTTTCCGGCGCTTGACGGCGGCCGCATTATATTTCTCTTGTTTGAAAAGATTCGGAGAAAATCCATAAGCAGAATGGTTGAAAATTTTGTTCATAATCTCGGGTTTGCGCTTTTGATGGTATTGATTGTCGCCGTAACCTATCGGGATGTCGTGCGGTTCGGCGGGGGATTTATGAAAAAGATTTTTGGAAATTAAATTCGTCATCACGAGGAGTCATCAACGGAAAACTGTCATTGCGAGGAGCCCCGCCGTAGGTGGGGCGACGAAGCAATCTTACGGTGAGATGGCTTTCAGCCAAAGGCTGATCCGCCTCTGGCGGACACCCCACCTTTTTACACGGATTCGCAATGACGGAAAACTGATACACGAATTCGCCATAACAAAACATCTTATGATGGAACAATTCGAAAAATTAAAGCGAGACATCGAGGAGGCGCTCGCGCTCGTTGCCGACAGAAACGCCATCGAACAGCTCCGAGTTGAATTTTTTGGGCGCAAAGGCAAGATGGCCGAGCTGATGAAGCAGATGGCCTCGCTCACCGAGGAACAGCGCAAGGTCGTTGGGAAGGCGGCAAATGAAGCGAAGACGGCGGCAGAGGCCGTGTTTACCGAAAAACAGAAGGCGTTGGAGTTGAAAGAAGCAGGCGCGATTTTTGAAAGAGAATGGATTGACATTACCGAACCCGGCGTCTGGCCGAAAGAGGGCCATTTGCATCCGGTCTCGACTGCGATTGCGGAGATCACGGACTTGTTTTCGCAAATCGGTTTCACTCGCATCCGCGCGCCGGAAATTGATTGGGATTATTACGCGTTCGAGTCGCTCAATATGCCGCAGGATCATCCGGCCCGCGATGATTGGGAGACATTTTTCGTGGCACAGACCAAGGCGCAGGCCGGTACAGGCGCAAAGGGCCGCATTGTGCTCACACCCCACACCTCGAACTCGCAGGTGCGCGAAATGGAAAAAAAGAAATTACCGATCCGGATGATCAACATCAACCGAACCTATCGCCGCCAGTCTGACATCACGCACTCGCCGATGTTTCATCAGTTTGAAGGTTTGATGATTGACAAGGGTATTACGATCGCGCACTTGAAAGGCGTACTGGATTATTTTGCGCGGCAATACTTCGGGCCGGAGCGGAAAATCCGGTTGCGACCGCATCACTTTCGTTTTACGGAACCGAGCTTTGAGGTTGATGTGAGTTGTGGAGCGTGTGGCGGAACCGGCGCTGGCTGTCGCGTATGCAAGTCAGGCTGGCTCGAATTAGGAGGCGCGGGCATGGGACATCCGAATGTGATTAAGGCAGGCGGATTAGACCCGGAAATTTACACAGGTTTCGCGTTCGGCTGGGGCGTGGAACGCACGCTTATGATGCGCGAAGGGATGCGGGTGGATGATATTCGTTTGTTGTATCGCAATGATTTGCGGTTTGTGGAGCAATTTTGACAACAAAAGAAAAGATCGTTGATTGTATGAAATATCCGAAAGATTTTTCAAATAAAATCATCTGCGGAAGCGCTGTTGAAATTATGATGAAAATTCCGGACAGCTCGGTTCATTTGGTGATTACTTCGCCTCCTTACAATCTCAAAAATTCTACCGGCA
>CAZPPQ010000021.1:0-13046 GCA_964588505.1 uncultured Gammaproteobacteria bacterium
CTGGTATACGCGCAGGACTCAAAATCCTGTGGGCGCAAGCTCGTGAGGGTTCGATTCCCTCTCTCGGCACCAGGGAGATATCATACGAGGCTTCAGAAAATGGATGAGATGTCAGCGAAGGACGAGTACCGAAGCGAGACGTACTAAAATGTACGTTGAGCGAGGAACGGAGTCCTGAACTGACAGATCGCCATTTTATGAAGCCGTAGTTCGAGGCTGGGTAGCTCAGTTGGTTAGAGCGAGGGACTCATAAGCCCTAGGTCGCCGGTTCGATCCCGGCCCCAGCTACCATCTTGTGGGACCTCTGCAAAAGTCGCTTCCGGCCTGAAAGCGGTTATGTTTCCCGGCTGCGTCGTCAGGATTCCTCAATGATATGGCGATATCATTTCCGGAATCCTTCCTCGCATCCGGAAAACATTCCTCGCTTTCATCATGGAATGGACTTTTGCAGAGATCCCTTGTTTCTTGTGTCCATATATGATAGGGTTCGGGCAGAAAATGATCGCGGGGTAGAGCAGCCAGGCAGCTCGTCGGGCTCATAACCCGGAGGTCGTGGGTTCAAATCCCACCCCCGCAACCAAAAAATCCCATCCGAAATCAGATGGGTTTTTTTGTTGCCTCTGTTTGCCTTTTTCTCCATTTATGTTAGGCTTCCGTGCGACGAAAGGAGGACGTCATGGAACAGACGAACGCAATGTTCGGAATGGTGCAGACAAGAAGGCTGCGCCGTGTCTTGTTCGATTGGTCTTTGCACTTTAAGGAACGGTGGGGGTTCGGAAAGATGGTGCTTTCGCATCTACCTCTTTGGATCACGCCGAATGTGGTTACCATCGCTCGCACGTTGCTTATCATCCCGATTCTTTTTTGCCTGCGAAAAGAACTGTATGCCTCCGCGTTCGTGATCGCGGGCATCTCGTTTGCCTGCGACTTCGTGGATGGCGCATTGGCGAATCTTCGCAATCAAAAGACAATGCTCGGCGCGTTTCTCGATCCGCTTGCGGACAAAATCGTGGTCTGCGGTATTCTGCTTTGCCTCATTCCGCGTCTGCCATTTGTCTTTGTTCCGCCGATCGCCGTCTGTTGCACGATCGCGGTTGCGCTTACGACTATTCGTTTGTACCGGATTGCGTGCGCTTTGCGGAAACAGAAAGAGGTAAAAACCAAAGCCGTGCAATCGAAGGCCGCGGGCAAGCTCAAAATGGTCGTTGAAGTCTCGGCCATCCTGCTTCTCCTCATTGGACTTTCGCTTGGAAATCTTGCGACCGTCTGGACCTCGGGCATCCTGCTCCTTGTTTCCGTATTTTTTGCCGGCTGGTCGCTGTATGCGCAGGCAAGGGCACGGATCTAGCTCGCCATTCTCGGCGGGCTTTTTTATTTCTTCCGTTTTTTGTTCTGCTCGGTTATACTATGTTCATTATGGCGCACATCGTTTCCGTTTTGAACCAAAAAGGCGGGGTCGGGAAGACCACGACAGCTTTGAATTTAGCCGCCTATCTTGCGGAGATGGGGAAGTTCGTTTTGCTGGTTGACATTGATCCGCAAGCCAATGCCACATCCGGCCTCGGAGTGAATCATCAGGAATTGCCGGCCGGAGTGTATGAACTTTTGATCGGATCCCATCAACCGCATCAGGTGATTCTTGAGACGGAACATCAAGGGCTTCGGTTGATTCCGGCAACTTCGGCGCTTGCTGGCGCTGTCGTGGAACTCGTTTCTGCCGAAGAGCGGGAACATTTTTTACGCAAGGCTTTGCTCGGTATCCGAAATGATTTCGACTACATCATTATTGACAATCCTCCGTCGCTCGGCATTCTCACGATTAATGGGCTGGTCGCGTCCGACTCGGTGCTCATTCCAGTTCAGGCGGAATATTACGCGCTCGAAGGCGTTGGCCAACTCGTGAACACGATCAATCTGATCAAGCAGAACATCAAACCGGAACTTGAAGTGATGGGCGCGGTTATCACGATGTACGATTCACGCACGCGGTTGTCGCGGGAAGTGCTTGAAGAATTATATCGTTATTTTCCCGGCAAGATTTTTCGGTCCGTGATTCCGCGCAGTATCCGGCTTGCCGAGGCGCCGTCATTCGGAAAGACGATTTTCAAATATGATCCGGATTCGAAAGCCGCGAAAGCGTATGAAAGGCTCGCGCGTGAATTCTTGATGCGAGAGGTGGGCGCGGAGATGTAATTCACAGCCATGAGCTCGAGCTAAAGGCTAAAGGCTAAAGGCTCATAGCTTAAAGTTAATCCCCAATTTTCGATCTCCATATGTTGAACAGATCAGCGCTCGGACGCGGGCTCGGCTCGCTCATTCCGTCCGCGCTCCCAAAACCAACGTTTACAGAACAGGTGATCCCGGAGGCGCGTCGGGCCGTGTTGGATATTCCTGTTGAAAAGATCCGCGAGAATCCGCGCCAGCCGCGCCAGCATTTTTCTCCGAGCGAGCTTGAAGATTTGATTTTGTCCATCAAAGAGCATGGCATCCTTCAGCCGCTGATTGTCACAAATGTTCCATCAGGGTACGAGTTGATTGCGGGCGAGCGCCGGTTGCGCGCCGCGAAGGCTCTCGGTCTTTCGACTGTTCCCGCGATTGTCCGCGAGGCGACCGAACAGCAGAAACTGGAGCTTGCGCTCATCGAGAACATCCAGCGCCAAGATTTGAATGCGGTTGAAGAAGCGATCGCGTACCGCGCGTTGATTGATGAGTTTAACTTGAAGCACGAGGATGTCGCGCGTCGCGTCGGGAAAAATCGTTCCACGGTCGCGAACATTTTGCGCCTTCTTGATTTGCCTGAAGAGATGTTGAACGCATTGCGCGAAGGAAGGCTTTCGAAGAGCCACGCGCGCACCTTGCTTGCCGAGCCGAATTTAGAAAAACGAGATTTATTGTTCCATGCCATGCTCGAAGGCGGCGTCAGCGTGCGCGAGGCCGAGGCACGTGTGCCGCGCAAACATCCCGGCCGCGGGAATTTGGGAAAAAACAAGGATCCGAATATCGCGGCGCATGAGGCGCGCCTGCGCGAGATTCTCGGAACCAAGGTGGATATTGTTGAAAGCGGAGGAAAGGGGAAAGTCTCGATCAGTTTTTATTCGAAAGAAGAGTTGTTGAACATTTTGGACAGACTGTCAGGGAGTTAAGATGTTAGAGACCTCTGAAAAACTGATGGATTTTTGGCGAACGGGGTGCCGGACCCCCGAAATGTACTGAAACGTACATTGAGCGGGGTCGGCAGGGTCCCCGTGAGCCGAAAAGACGCAGTTTTGCAGAGGTCTCCTTAGGCTTTAGGGACGGCCTTTCCTTTTATATGCATCACGTTTGAAAACCAGTTTTTCATTTTACTGCGCGTCGCATCCCTAATTTTGCCGCGCGCATGCTGGGTCTTTACGAATTTCAGCCAGTCAGCGTCCGGTGATTTCCGATTTTTGTCCGTGATGATCTCCACGATGTCTCCGGAGATGAGCTGTGTGTCCAGGTCGCGGATTTGGTCATTGACGCGCGCGGAAACACATTGATTGCCAACTTGTGTGTGAATGTTGTAAGCGAAATCCACGGGTGTCGCGCCTTCTGGAAGCTCGATGACATCACCTCGCGGCGTGAATACGAAAATACGGTCCCTGAACACGTCAATCTTCATGATTTCAAGCTGTTCGAGAAAATCTTTTTTTCCGGCTAGCTCTTTTTGGATATTCGCAAGTTCCTCCATCCATCGCAGGGCTTTTGCCCCGCCATTTTCCTTATAGCGCCAGTGCGCCGCAACGCCGTATTCCGCCAGTTCGTGCATTTCTTGCGTGCGAATCTGGAACTCGACGATTTCCCCTTGGTCCGCAAAGACGGTTGTGTGAAGCGACTGGTAACCGTTCGGCTTCGGCTGGGCGATGTAATCTTTGATGCGCCCCGGGAGCGGCTTCCATTTGTTGTGAAGGATTCCGAGCGTCGTGTAACACTCTTCCACATCTTGAACCACGATGCGTACGGCAATGATGTCGTAGATTTTGGTCGCGTCGTTTTCGTACCGTTTCAGTTTTTTGTAAAGGCTGTAGAGCCGTTTGACGCGGCCGTGGACTTGAGCCGTCGGAATACGCGACTGAAGCAGAAGTTTTTCCGTGACATCAATCACGCGGCTTACATACGCTCCTTGGCGGCGGACTTTTGTTTCCATGAGACTGCGTACATGCTCGTATTCTTTTGGGAAGAGATAGGCGAACGCCATGTCTTCGAGCTCACCTTTCATTTCGGCCATGCCGAGACGGCCGGCGATCGGCGCGTAGATTTCTAACGCTTCGCGTGCGATGCGTTCCTGTTTGTGCTTTGGTTGAGCGTAAAGCGTCTTCAGATTATGAAGTCTGTCCGCAAATTTGATGAACACAACGCGCACATCGCTCGCCATTGCCAGGAACATTTTGCGTAGATTTTCGACATAGCGCTCGACGCCTTCGTACTTCACTTTTTTGAGTTTTGTAACACTGTCAACGAGCGAGGCGATGTCCGCACCGAATACTTTCCGCAGGTCTTCGATTTCGATTCCTGTGTCTTCTACCACATCGTGCAGGAGTCCGGCCGCGACTACGTTCAAATGGATGCCCATTTGCGCTAACGTAAAAGCAACGCACAGCGGGTGCGTAACGTATGGATGGCCTGTGAGGCGCTTCTCGCCGCGGTGCGCGGCCTCGGCCATCTCGTAAGCGCGGCGGATTAAATTCAAATCTGGCCGCTTGTAATTTTTTTGGATGAGCCCGACAAGCTCTTCGTATGTATGGATGATTTCCGCCATGAAAATTTTCAAAGTGGACCCTTTGCAAAATAGCCTCCGAGCCAGTTAGGATGGCAAACGGAGCGAAAAGGATTCTAAATTTCTTTGCAGCCCGTTTGATGCCGAAATGGACGGACAGGCTATTTTGCAAAGGGTCTTATGTAGAATATGCCAAACAGAGTTGGAGTGTAAAGAGAACGAGTGGAAAGTGGAGGGGGAGACGCAAACAGTCAGGTTTCGCTCGAGGAATAAAAATACCGCCGTGATAGCCGTATTTTTTTGCGCGATGTTTACGTCGCGGCAAGACCCGCCCGCTCCTCGACGGTCTCTACACGATCCTCAAGTCTCTCAAACCTACCGCGCATGGCGTACTGTTCCGTCTCGAGCGTATCATGCTTTTTTACGAATTGGTCGGCGGTAGTCAGGATATCCGACCTGAATTCGGTGAATTCTACGTGGATTTTTTCGTAAAGCCTTTCGAGGTCGTCCTTTGTGGCAAATTGTAGCAAGTCGTCCTTTGTGGCAAAGTTAGCCAACTTCAAATCTAGTTCCTCTTTCGTGACCATGTTCTCCTTAAGGAAATCCATGTTCTCCTTAAGGAAATCCATGATCTCGTTTGTTGTGATTTCGATATCCGGCATAGATATTACATTATACATCATTGAGAATGGACGCAACAACTTTTTGGTTAGGCGTTCGGCATTTTCTTTTTCCACACGCGTTTTGGCATCGCGCGTTTTTTTTCGAGCATGGCAACGGCCTCGTCGTGTGTGATGGCGGCCGGGTCTTGAGATTTTTTTGCAGACACATTCGTTATCCCATCCGTCACATACGGCCCGTATCGGCCAGTCTTCACAAGGACCGGTTTTCCACTCGCCGGGTCTATCCCAAGCTCGGCAATCGGAATCAGAGCCGCTTTTTTTCGCTCGGCTGCAACTTTTATCAGCGCTTCAGCCTCGGCTTGCGTGATCGTAATCGGAGAAAGCGTTGGTGGTAAAGAAACCGAAACTTCACCGAGCTTCACATACGGTCCGAATCGTCCGAGATTGGCCGTGAGCTCTTTTCCGTCAATCACTCCTAGCAGGCGCGGCATAGCCAAAAGGCCGAGCGCTTTTTCGATCGTAATGGATTCGATCGTGTCGTCTTTTCCGATGGACGCGCTTTTTGGTTTGTTGATTTTCGCTTTCTGATCCTCGGCGCTCCATTCGCCGAGCTGAACATACGGCCCGTAGCGGCCGCCCTTGGCAATCACCGGCAATCCGGTTGCCGGATCTGTGCCGACCACGCGCACTTTCGCCGCGAGCTCGGCGCGAATCTCTTTTGTCTTTTCGGAAATCGTCTTGTGAAACGGCTCGTAGAACTCCTTCAGAATCGGCGCCCATTTGACCGTGCCATCGGCAATATCATCCAACCCTTTTTCCATCGTGGCCGTAAAATGGTAATCCACGATGTTCGGAAAATGTTTGACCAAAATATCCGTTACCGTCATGCCGGTGTCTGTCGGGAAAAGTTTTTTCTGGTCGTCACGTTCAACATAGCCGCGATCAACGATTGTGCCGATTGTCGGAGCGTATGTGGACGGGCGGCCTATACCGAACTCTTCCATTGTTTTAACGAGCGAGGCATCGGAGTAGCGGGCCGGCGGTTCTGTAAAATGTTGATTCGGAATGATCTCCTTCAAATCCACCGCATCACCTTCAGTAAGCACCGGGAGCATCTTTTCTTGCGCGGCGCGATACACTTTCATAAACCCATCGAACACGATCGCGTTTCCGGTCGCGCGGAAAATGGATTCGTTTGTTTTTAAATCAATGCTCGTCCGCTCGAGTTTTGCTGGCGGAAGCTGGGAGGCGATCGTGCGGCTCCAGATCAGGTCGTAGAGTCTCCATTGGCGATCGTCGAGCGCGGTTTTTAACGCGTTCGGGGAGGCGTGCACATCTGTCGGGCGGATGGCCTCGTGCGCTTCCTGCGCGGACTTGTCTTTTGTTTTGTATCGCTTGGCGCCGGTTGCATACGCACCCCCCATATGTTCCTTGACGAATTTTTGGACCTCGGTTAAAAACGCTTCGGCAAGATTGACCGAGTCCGTGCGCATATAGGTGATGTACCCGGTTTCATACAGGCTTTGCGCGATGGCCATGGTTTCTTTTGCGCCGTATCCGAGCTTGTTGTTGGATTCGATTTGCAAGGCCGAGGTCATGAACGGAGTCGGCGGGGATTTTATGATCTCTTTTTTCTCGATAGACGAGACCGTGTATGTCGCACCGGAAAGCGAAGCGACCGCATGGTCCGCGGCTTCTTTGGAATTGATGGAGAGTTTATCAAGTTTTTTTCCATCCAAAATCGCCAGCTTCGCAGGGAAGCGTTCGCTTCCTTTTTCAAACACGGCATCAATCGTCCAATATTCCTCTTGCGTAAAAGCGAGGCGCTCGCGCTCGCGCTCTACAATGAGACGGAGAGCGACAGACTGCACGCGCCCGGCCGAAAGCCCGCGGCGCACGGTTTGCCACAACACGGGCGATAGTTCGTAACCGACAAGGCGATCCAAGATACGGCGCGCCTGCTGGGCGTCCACAAGCCGCATATCGAGCGTGCGCGGGTTTGCGACCGCGTGTTCGATCGCGGATTTTGTGATTTCGTGAAACGTGATACGCTTCGCGGTTTTGGGATTTAATTTTAAAACTTCCGCGATGTGCCAGGCGATCGCCTCTCCTTCGCGGTCCTCGTCAGTCGCGAGAATGACATCGTCCGCGCGCTTTGCCGCGGCTTTGAGCTCTGTGACACGCTTCTTTTTTTCAGTTGGTACCACGTATGTTGGCTTGAAATTATGCTCCACATCCACGCCAGTGTCGTTTTTCGGCAGGTCGCGGATATGGCCGAACGAGGAGAGGACTTCAAAATCTTTTCCGATGAATTTCGCGATCGTTTTTGCTTTCGTCGGAGACTCGACGATGATGAGCTGTTTTATCACATAAGGAGGATGATGCGTGAATTTTCGAATTTAGTCAAGAGAAAAGCTTATAGGTGTTAGCTTATAGCTTATAGGTGTTAGCTTATAGGAAAAACATTTTTCGTCCATTCCTATAACCTATAAGCTATAACCTATAAGCTACGGATGTAGAAGAGTCCGCCAACATGTTTCGCGAGCCCTTTCATTTCCATCAATGTAAGCGTTCGCGTCGCGGTGGCGGTTGCGAGCGCAGCTTCGGCGACAAGGTCATCCACATGTTTAGGTTCGTTGGAAAGATGTGTGAAAATCGTTTCTTCTTCTTTGCTTCCGAACACAGGGAGCGGTTTTGTTTTTGCGGACGATGTTACTCCCAAATCTTCCGGCTTCGTGGCCGGGGTTGCGCCCATTTTGATGAGATTGTTCGGACCTTCAGAAAGCGGAGAATCGATCGGGCCTGGCACAGCGTACACTTCGCGCCCGGATTCGAGCGCCGAGCGGGCTGTGATGAGCGAGCCGGATTTTTCCGCGGCCTCGATGACGAGCGTTCCTTCGCAAAGGCCGGCGATGACGCGGTTGCGGAATGGAAAATGCTGGCGAAGGGATGCTGTGCCGACGGGAAATTCGGAGATGACCGCGCCGCCAGTATGTATAATGCGCGAAGCAAGATACCGGTGTTGCGATGGATAAATGCTGTTGTCTTCGATGCCTCCGGCAAGGATCGCGATCGTTGTGCCTTTTACTTCGAGTGTTGCCTCGTGTGCCTCGGCATCAATGCCGTATGCGAGCCCGCTCACGATGACGCTTCCTGATTCGGCCAAGGCGCGGGCGAACAGGCGCGCGGCGCGGCGGCCGTAAGGTGTGGGCTCGCGAGAGCCCACAATGGCGATGTGCCGCCGCGCCGCACTCGGCAATGCGCCTCGCACGAACAAAATTGGCGGCGGATCGTAAATGGTTTTGAGAAGCGGAGGGTACTCGTTGTCCGTGATTAAGACAGCGCGGACTCCGTGCTTCTCAATCCTCGCAAGCTCTTGTTCCGGCGAAATCGTCGCGCGTTCGGAAATGAACATCCGCGCAAGATCCGGTTCGATTTCAGCTTGTGCGAATTCTTCCGCGCTCGCAAAAAACGCCTCACGCATCGTTTTGAAATGACGCTGGAGGCGTTGGAATTTGACCGGACCGAATTTACGGAACCGGAGCAGAGCGAGCCAGTAGGGAAGGTCTTCGCGCATATCGCAGGTTATAGGTTATAGGAAATAGCTTATAGGAGAAATTTTTTTTCCTATAACCTATAACCTATAACCTATAAGCTTTATAGCCGTGTCTGCTGTTCGCGCAATAACTTCCGCAAGCTTCCGCCGCTCTTCGTCCGTCCATTTGCTCAATACCCACACGTCGAGCGGGATGTTCGGATTTTCGGATCGGCCGATACCGACGCGCACGCGCGCGATGTTTGCGCCAGGAAATTGGTCCATAATGGATTGGAGTCCGTTGTGTCCGGCCGAAGATCCGGAATCTCTCTCGCGGATTTCTCCAAATGGAAGATCGGCGTCGTCAAGTACGACAAGAATTTTTTCTGTCCGGATATTGAATTTTTTTGCCGCGGCCTTCACAGCCAGTCCGCTCTCGTTCATGAACGTCTGCGGCTTGCAAAGAATGATGTTTTCGCCTTTCGCGATCTCGGCGTTCAGCATCTTGCTCGTCTTGAATTCGAGCCCGAGCCGTCGTGCGACCTCATCCGCAACCAAAAATCCCGCGTTGTGTCGCGTGTTTTTGTATTCCTCCCCGGGATTTCCAAGACCGACAAGTAAGAACATATTTAGAGATTTCATTTCCTTGGCAGGAGGGGATGCATCTTAGGGACCTCTGCAAAAGTCGCTTCCGGCCTGAAAGCGGTTATGTTTCCCGGCTGCGTCGTCAGGATTCCTCAATGATATGGCGATATCATTTCCGGAATCCTTCCTCGCATCCGGAAAACATTCCTCGCTTTCATCCTGGAATGGACTTTTGCAGAGATCCCCTTAATATTTTTGATGTCTCTAGCTCGCTTCTCGCAATGATGGCAAAAACGAGCTACTCGATGGGCTCGTGAAATAACTATACCGATGTCAGGCCGCGGACCGTGATCACGACAGGCGTGCCTTCCAAATCAAACTGTTCGCGCAGGCGATTTTCCAAAAAGCGGAGATAGCTCGGATGCAGGACATCGAGACGCCTGGCCTTGATGAACAGCTGAAAGGTCGGCGGTGCGACGCTGATTTGCGTGAATCCGAGCATAGTCGGCGGCTTCGGTCCCTTGCCTTTTGATGGCAAGTGCCTGCGCACGGCCGCGCGCCAAAATTTATCAAGCTCGGTTTCCGGAATCTGCGTGTAGCGCCGGCGTTCGATATTGTCCACCATTTCAAACAAGTTGTGAACACGCTGGCCGGTTTTCGCGGATACGAATAGGATTGGAGCCCAGCGCAAGAACGGCAGGGAGCCGGTGATGTACTCTTGGAATTGATTTATGCTTTGCGTAGTTTTTCCAGGAACCAAATCCCATTTGTTGGCGACGATGATAACGCCGACATGGGTCTCTTGGAGCAATCCGGCGAGCACGCGCTCCTGCTTGTCAATCGGCTTGGATGCATCAAGCACGAACAGCGCCACATCCGTGTGGCGCAAGACGCGCTTTGTGCGTTCGACTCCGGCTTCCTCGAGCCCGCCGGCCTTTTTCACTTTTGCATTTTTGCGCAACCCGGCCGTGTCAATCAACAGGTATGACTTGTCACCGATTTCCACAAGCACATCGTTCGGCTCGCGCGTCGTGTGAGCGATCGGACTTGTGATGAACCGTTCCTCTCCTAAAATAGAATTGAGAAGCGAAGATTTTCCCACGCTTGGCTTTCCGATGACCGAGATGCGGGAAGCTTTGACTTGTGTGATTTCCGCCGGCTCTTTTTTTAGACGTTTCAGTTCATCATAAACGCTGTCAAGCAAATCCCCGACACCGGCTCCGGTCGCGGCCGAAATCGGAATCGGAGAGGCATGGCCAGCCAAACGCCATTCCGGCGACGAGGCGGCTGTGCGGTGCGTGAGCTTTTCCGCTTTGTTCCCGACGACAATGACCGGTTTATGCGTTTTGCGGAGTTCACGCGCGAGCTCAATGTCCTGTGGGAGCGGTCCTTCACGGAGATCAACTACGAACAAAATCACGTCCGCCTGTTTCATCGCGAGTTCAGCCTGGCGAACGACCTGCTTCTCGATTTCCGTTTCCTGTTTTACATCGAGGCCGCCGGTATCCACAATCTTAATCACGCGGCCGCGCCAGAGACATTCGCCTTCTTTGCGGTCGCGGGTCGTTCCTGCGACATGGGAAACCAATGCCCGGCTGTGTTCAACCAGGCGGTTAAAAAGTGTTGATTTTCCCACGTTCGTACGGCCAACAAGGGCAATGAGCGGCATGACAGGATGTGACATACGTATTCATTTCTTTAACAGTGAGGCCGCATTGTCGCCTAAAATGATCAAAAAATCAATATCCTTTTCTGTTGCCAGTTTTCGGAACATTTCATCGGTCAAGGAAATGTCCTTTTGCGTCGCGTCTCCGGAAAGGAGCCATCCGGAAGCCGAGAGGGAAACTTGCGCTTCAAGAAATTTACGCAGAGTTTGCAACTCGTCGCGCCGCATCCCGTTCGTGAAATCAAACACACGCGTTAATTGATATGCGCGCGATTCTGTATTCCCGACTTTTGCCGCCGTGAATCCTTCTGCTTCGAGCAAGTTCGCGACATGGCCGGCAAGGCCTGGGATGGACGTTCCGTTTTGGATTTCGATCCGGACAGGCCGTTCGGTCGTTGGAGACACGGTTTTTTCCTCGGACAGAAGATGCTCGGCCATCGCGCGGACCGGTTCCCAATTATCATCTTTTGGAAGGAGAACATAGCCTCCGTTGACGATCGTCGAATACAGCGGAGCCGATGGAGACGCGTCAAGCACACGCGTGATCATTGCGGATTTGTCGAGCGAGGCGGCGGCGTTCGCGATGCGAAGAAGTTCCCAGGGCTCGATGTTGGTTGCCACATTTTCACGAATGGCTGAAAAGAGTTCGTTGATGCGCAACGGATTGAAAATCGTGGAAACGGAAAAAAGTTTGTCTTTGACAGCCATCAGTGCTTTTTGCTGGCGGCGGCTGCGGGCGAAATCCGACGCTTCGCCGTTCGATCCGTGCCGTGAACGCACGAACTTGAGCGCCGTCTTTCCGTCCATCCGCGTCCATCCTTGCTTGAAGCTCAACGTTTCAAACCGGCAATCGTAGAGGATGTTCTCGGAATCGTCGCGTCCGCAGGCGCTTTCTTCTCTTCCATAGATCGGATATTGCGCGTCCATGAAAGCTCGATCCACAAAGACATCTATCCCGCCAATCGTGTCAATGAATTTTGCGAATCCATCAAAATCAATCCGTAGATAATAATGGATGTTCTGATCAAGAATATCCTCCACAATCATTGCTGTTTTTTTCGGGCCGGATCCTTTTTCCTCGGCTTCGCCGTACGCGTTTGTCGAGTTAATTTTGCGCCAGCCGTAATTTCCCATCGGCACTGAAAGATCGCGCGGGATCGAAAGCAGACCGACCTTGCCGGTTGACGGCTGATAACTCCCGAACATCATCGTATCCGTGAGTTGCGGGCCGTTGTGCCCTTCGCCACCGATTCCAAGAAGAAGAAAATTGACGCGATCTTGTTCCTCGCCTTTCAGTTTTCGATCTCCGGCCTGGACAAAATGACGCACGGTCGAGAGAAAAGAGAATGATGAGAGCCCGTACTCATTGTTTGAACCGACGCGGAACGAAAATGTTCCCAAAGTCGCGAGCAAGAAAATGCCGACGAATGCGAGAATTTTTCCAAAAAGAAACGACGTCCGTTTTTGCGGGCGTTCATATGTCTGGTGCAGGAAATCAATCTTGATCGGTTGACCCATGCGACAATTGTAGCGAAAGAAATCTTGAGGGACAATCCCCGGTAGCTTAATCTCGTGATTAAACAAAGAGAAATGGTGTATTTATACAACCACACTCGAACTCATTTTAGCAAGAATTTCTGAAATGAACGAACGCTCCGCCGCGCAGGAAGGGTGCGGGAGGAATGCGCGGCGGATTCTTTTTTGGATTTTCGGCGGCGGGCTTCGGGTTTCGGAAAAATATAAAAAATGGTAGAATCATGAATATGGAAAAGCCCGATTTTCTTAAAGAAAAATACCCAGACCTCAATAAAAGCCCCGAGGTTGACTCGGCGGCTAGGCGTACCAAAGCACGCACAGGTCGTGAACTTCCGATGATGTCTCCGGACGACCGCATTCAAAATT
>CAZPPQ010000022.1:0-13026 GCA_964588505.1 uncultured Gammaproteobacteria bacterium
ACCGCATTATCGGAATCTTTATACTTTCCTTTATGCGACTGATCTTTGTTAGAGAATTGCAAAAGAATGCTATGGAAGTGCAGAATATTATTCTCGGTCAATTTGAGCGTGCGGTAGTGGTCAAAAACTCTTCCGAGTAAATCGGCATAACCGGCGACTTCCTGCTCGTCACGGTTCTTGGGAGGATTTGATTTCAGACCACGCAAAAGACGAGCCGCTTCCTCGTCGCTCATTTTTGATCCTTCAATACGGGTTGAGGCGCCGGTAGATGTAATGATCACCGATGACTTAAGCCGACCTAAAATTTGAGGGCTTAGCCTCAAACTGCCATGCCAAAGACCCTTGAACTCGTCAATTTTAGCGATCTTGCCAAGTATCTCCTGGCTTAGTTTTATTCTTTTGTTGAAGCTGTTTTCGCTCATATTTCTGATATATTTTGATGCTATACCCTGCACCTTAGACAGTATAAAACCCTTAAGGTGCAGGGTATATAGATAACTATATCCAATTATATACGAAAACATCTCAATATGTCAACGACTACTTCCTTGGTGTTTCCGGAATAGGACAATTTTGTGCTATTGGCGAAAAGCCGATTTTGTTCAATTGTATCACTGTACTGCATAAAAAATGGACTTTTTGTGCAGTACACTATGCTAAAAATCCCTTTTTTGCATAGTGTAGTATGGAAACTATGCAAAATCGGCACCAAGCTCTCAAATCTGGTCAAACCGGTGGGTAGAGGTCGCTAATGGGATCAAGGCGTGTACCGATGGTGCAAAGCTCGCCACGAGGGCAAACAAGTGGCGAATTCGGAGTAACCTAAAACCGCCTTTCGGGCGGTCTTGGTTTACCCCCACACCAAAATTTTTGGTGTGGGGGTTTAAATCGCGACAACTGGGGTTTTTGGGGATGTATAATTTCCCCCTCTCTTACTTCGCTCGAATTTCAGCGGACCGAGCATTAGTCCAATCTTTAAACCCTCATTCGTGTAAGTGGCTACAAGGACTTTGGGCTTCAGGCATCGCGCGGCGTTATCGTGTTTTGGATTCTGCATACGAATAACGCGGAAAATACAAGAAATGGGCTAATGTCGCAAGACTCTTGACATTTATTGAAAAAACAAATAATATGCTCTCTCGGCCCTTTTCAAACTTCAAAAAGAAAGGAGGTGAGACGGATGCTCGCAACGAATTGGAACGGACTTGATTTTGAAAGTCGAATCAAACGCGAGCTTGCCGCTTGCGGATGCCGATATATCGAATGTCGCAGTCTCGACCACTGTGAAAAAATCGACTGCCTTATTGTCGGAGCAAACGGAGAACGGGACTTCCACCGCTCAATCCGTTGTCAGTTCACAGTGCGCCGCAATGCGATCCAAAAAATGCGCGCTTTTTTGAAAAGACAATCCGTGGTATGTCCCTGCGGCCTCTACCTTGAAACACTCGCCACTTGCCACCCTCGACACGTGGCGGAACAGTTGCTTAAATTCATTCTCGATAACAACTTGCCGTACGACGGCAAAGATCCTGGACTTTTTTGGGTCTACATTGGGAAAGAAGCGGATGTCCACTTCAAACCGCTTCAAACACACATAGAAGAATTGGAAAAACGCGAAACACGGATGCTAACTGCAAACTGCCGAAAACAAGGACAAATCTACGTCGTCACTCCGACCGGACTTCTTATCCAGGATAATAACGGCCGCGTTTTCTTCTGTTACGATCACGATCTTGATCACGAACTTCGAAGAAGACTGGAAGTCGGGAGACCTGGAAATGAACGGGAACGGAGACAGCTTGACCCCACAGTGCATGTTACATTCTTCCCTGATCAGCCGCGCGAAGGGGCGAAGTACCCTCTCGCGAAAGCGGTTCTCGAAAATTCTTCTGACCGTGCCTGACTTCCGGCGCGGTTTTTTTATTAAAAATTCCCCCGAACTTGCAAGTTCGGGGGAAAAACGAAAAACAGATTTTGCTATTTCTCGACCACTCGATCCAGCTCTTCGAGAGAGAGATTGTGCGTGATCACGCGGCGCAGGCCGTCCTCGCGCATCGTGCGCATGCCGTTGTGACGCGCACAGGCCGCCAGCTCTTCTCTGCTTCCTCTGTGCAGAATGATGTCCTCTGTCTCGCGCCCCATCTCGAAAATTTCGAACAGTCCGGTGCGGCCGTGGAAGCCGCGAAACCGACATTCGAGACAGCCAACCGGCTCGGCGACCATGCCGTCCCACGCGATGTCTTCCTTCTCCGCGGCGGCCTCGAGCTCGGCGCGGCGATCCTCCGGCGCCGGCACGCGCTTCTGGCACTTGGGGCACACGGCGCGCGCAAGACGTTGGCTGACGACCGCGACCATCGCGTCAGTGATCAGGAGCGGTTCCACCTTGAGCCCGACGAGGATCGACACCGCGTCCAAGGCGGCGTTGGTGTGCACGGTCGAGAATACCAGGTGTCCGGTCATCGCGGCTCGCACCGCCATCTCCGCAGTCTCCTCGTCGCGGATCTCGCCGACGAGGATGATGTCCGTGTCGTGGCGCAGGATGGCTCGCAGGCCGCTCGCGAACGTGATGCCCGTATTGACGTTCACCTGGCTCTGGCGAACGAGCGTGAGTTCGTACTCGATCGGGTCCTCGATCGTCATGATGTTGACATCAATGTAGTCGAGCTTCGACAGCGCCGCGTAGAGCGTCGTCGTCTTGCCGCTGCCGGTGGGGCCCGTCACGAGGATGATGCCGTGCGGGCGCTCGATGATGCGTTCGAACTTCCCGAGGTCGTCCGGGAACAGCCCCAGCCGATCCATCGAGAGTACGCCGCTGGCGCGATCGAGCACGCGCAGCACGATATCCTCGCCGAAATGGCAGAGGAGCGTGCTGACGCGCAGGTCAATCTGGCGCCCCTTGATACTGAAGCGGATGCACCCGTCCTGGGGCAGGCGGCTCTCGGAGATGTTCAACCCGGCCATCACTTTGATGCGCGCGGAGATGGCGGACTGCAGCTTCTTGGGGATCATCGCCCCGGGCTGGAGCACCGAATCAATGCGGTAGCGCACGCGCACGATCATTTCCTCGGGCTCGATGTGGATGTCGGTGGCGCGCTCCTCGACGGCGCGCAGGATGAGCTGGTCAACCAGCTCCACGAGGGGCCCTCGCGACACGGCATCCTTCTCGTCGCTGCCGACGCGCGCTTCGGCCGATGCGATGAGCTTCTCGAACGTCTCGTCGAAGCTCTCGATGGTGAAGAAGCTCTTCTCGATGGCCGCCGCGATGTCGCCCCACGGAGCGATGAACGGAAATGGCTCCAGGCACGTGCAGTCGCGGATGGTGTCCATGGCGACCACGTCGAACGGGTTCGCCATGGCCAGCTTGATGATACTGCCCTCGATGCCAAGTGGCACCATGCGGTGTTGTCGGCAGACTTCCTCCGGAACGAGCTTGAGAAGATTTGGCGCGATGGGCTCGCGCGGCACGCGCACGTACGCGATGCCGGTCTGGCGCCCCACCGCCTCGACGATAATTTTCTCACTCGTGAATCCCAGGGAGATAAGCACTTCGCCGATCATCTTGCGCGCGCGGCGCTGTTCGGCGAGAGCCATCTCGAGCTGGTCGGTGTTGATGACATCAGCCTCGACCAGCATCTCGCCCAAAAGTTTGCCATACCTTCTCGCCCTGCATTTCTCATCCCTTGATTCCAAGTCTTTCTTCGCTTCCTCCACCCTCTTTCTTTCTTTTTCTTCCGCCTCCTTCAACAATCTTCGTTTCTCAAACTTCCCCTGCACTCTCGCGGACACCCACTCGAACATGGCCGTCTCCTTTGTCTCCTTCATGAATGAAGGACACATTAAACTTAAGGGACCTCTGCAAAAGTCGCTTCCTGCCTGAAAGCGGTTATGTTTCCCGGCTGCGTCGTCAGGATTCCTCAATGATATGGCGATATCATTTCCGGAATCCTTCCTCGCATCCGGAAAACATTCCTCGCTTTCATCATGGAATGGACTTTTGCAGAGATCCCTTAAACAAATCACGCCAAAAAGTCAATGAGGTGTCTCACGACGCGGCCTGGCCGCCGAACTCTTGAAGCAAATCGGAAACGGCCGCATCAGCCTCGGCATGCACGTACTTTGCCCTCACGCGTATTTTTTTTCCAAGCACCTTTTCAAAAATGTTTTCGATCAGCCGACGATTTTTGTCCTGATTCACCGTATCCACGTGGAGCGAGTACTGAAACGCGAATTCCATCACATCGCCGTCCATACCTGAAATCTCTCCTGCCTGCATAATAATGGGGAGCGCGGCGTTATTTTCTTTGATCTGCTGAAACACCTCCGGCCATTTTGCTTTTACTTCCTCAAGGCAGATGATCGGAACGGAATTGAAGAGAACGTTCTTCACTTCAAATTTCGTTTCCCCTCCTGCTAAGGAGGGGCGAGGGGAGGTCTGCATCTCCGGCACACCCCCTGTCGTCCCCCTTGGCAGGGGGACACGCGTTTCTATTCTCGTTTTCTCCACTAGGCAAACTTCCACGGCGGCCAATTCGGCACCGAGCTGTGGAATGCGATCCGTTTTTTCGAAACGCTTGGCTTCCAAAAAAATTCGAACGGCTCCTGAAAGAAACGCTGTGTCCACGCCTTGTAATGCCGCGCATAATCGCGAGCGGACTTCCGCGTCGCCAACATCCGCCATCCGCTCGGCGCCGCCGATCTTTGCAAGCAGGAGCAACCGCAAAAGCTCAATCGTTTCATCCGTAAAATGCGGCATATCCACACCTTGCTCCACATACGCATTCAGCAGACGGACGCACTTCTCGGCATCGCGCTTCAAAAGCGCTTCCACAAAATCTACAACTAAAATCACTGTTGTCGCCGGAAGCGCCAAGGAAGCTTCAATCGGCGTAATCGGCCCATCGGAAACCGCGAATATCTGACCGAGCAATCCTTCGGCATCGCGCGCGCATCCTTCGGCAAACTTCGCGATATCGTAAAATATCCCTTCCTCAACCATGCGTCCCTCGGATTCGGCAATGCGCTTCAGGCGCGCGACCATTGCCGATGCTGGAATGCGATGGAAATCAAATCTCTGACACCGGCTCAAAATGGTGGGCGGAACTTTGTGAATATCAGTGGTCGCCAAAATAAACAAAGCGTGCGCCGGCGGTTCTTCGAGCGTCTTCAAAAGCGCGTTGAACGACGATGTTGAAAGCATGTGCACTTCATCAATGATGTACACTTTGTATTTAAGCCGGTTCGGCGCGAACCGCACGCTCTTCACGATGTTTTCGCGCACGTTTTCAACATCAGTATGCGACGCGGCGTCAATCTCATAGACATCAAGCGCGTTGCCTTCCGTAATTTCCTTGCATGTCTGACACGCGTTGCACGGCTCTCCGTCCTTTGCGGTCGCGCAATTCACGACTTTCGCAAGCAGTCTGGCCATGGTCGTCTTCCCCACTCCGCGCGGTCCGGTAAAAATGTACGCATGCGAAATACGACCAGTTCTCAACTGGTTCTGCAAAGTCGTTTTGACATGATCTTGACCGGTCACGTCGGCAAACGCCATTGGACGGTATTTTCGGTACAAGACTTCGGACATAATGAAAATTCGAGAGGCGCTAGAGATTTAGGGTGTTATTTCGAAACACACTCCATCGCTCCCCATACGCTTCTGCCGGATTTAGGGACCACAAGCGTTACCCGATCCCCGGGCTCGGCCTTAAAATAGGTCACGCTCGCTAGAAGCACCTTATAGGCATGACCGTTGCATACTACCACGGGCTCGTCGGATGCAATATCCAGACTCAAAACTCCGGAAATTCTCTTCCGTTCGATCCTTCCGATCTGCTTAAAAACACGCGAACCGTCGCGCTTCATTACAAGCTTCAATATATCGCCTTCAACTAACAACGATTTCGAGGCGTAATTCTCCGGAACTTGATGCATCTTTCCATCAGACCCGACCATCTGCAATCCGTCAAACACGCCTTCGATAATCTGAACGCCGGAATCTTGCGCAAGCGCGCGCGCCAACTCTTGCTTTGCGACAACCAACGCGACCTGCGATCCGGCCGCTTCCGCAGGATCAGCGCCTTCGAGCAACATCAACACATGTCCAAGTGTTTCTTGAATATGATGAAGGGATTGCGTTGCGAGCGCAAGCTTGGCCTCGATCGGCGTGCTTCCGGCAGGTTCCTGCTCAACGACCGGCTCCGGTTCAAAAACCGACTCGGCATCAAATGCGTCCTGTGGATGGTTCATAATCAAATCTCTTCCTTTTTCTCGCGCAAAAACGCCAGCCAGCTTTCGATGAGTCGGATCGCGGCCTTAAACGGGGCCTCGATGATAAAATCAAGAAAGAAAAGAACGATGTTGATGCGCGGCGCGCGAAGCGAGATCCATCGGCCGGCGCGGATAATCGGAATAAAGAGAATGTCTCCAATGATGCCTAAAAATCCGTTCGACTGCTCCACAATCACGAGCTCGCGCTTGCTCAAACGAATCCTGAATCCGAAATACGTGACCAAACAAAGAAAGAACAGGAAGAACGCGATCGAAACCGGATTAAACGAAAAGCGACGCAAGATCATCACAATGACTCCGATCGTCACAATCGAAAACAGCCCGTATAGAATTTCAAATACAACGCCGGACGCGCCCGCTGACCATGTTCGGCGGCGGCGGAATGTCACGGAAAAATCCGGGCCGAAACCGAGCAATCCATGCGCCGCTCCAAGAATCAACGCGGTGTTTTTCTTTTTCGGAATGTGTACGGTAAGGGCGATGATACCCAACAGAACAGGATGAAAAATAATGTTCGCGAGCAGGGGAATCGGGTTTGTTGTTTGCAGAACTATCTGCTCGTAAGGCCATTCAATAAGAAGAGCCAGGACCATTTTCGTAAGGAACAAAAACAGAATCGCCCGAAACGCTCTTTGCTGGAGTCGGGAGCCGAAACGCACATAGCGCGCTTCAAGCGCTTCGGTCAGCGCATGGTCAACAGCATCCCGATCCTTTGCTTCAATGGCCGAGACAAACGCTTCTGGATTATCCTTTGCCGCGTCCTGAAGCGCGTGAAATAACGCCGCGTGCCTGCGTACCAATCTTGTAAGGCCCTCGACCGCGCGATAAGACAGCTGATGCTCAACGGATTGAATGACCGTCTCCAAATGATCCGCAATCTCTTTAACCAGCGAATCAGAGGCTGAAAGTTTCGTCCATCCGGGATAATACAATGTCAAGACGCGAAATCGCAGGGTCGGGATGTTGGATTTCAGAATGGTCCGATGAATCGCAATGTAAAGTTGAAGATCGTGATCTTGTTCAGCGACGAGCCTGCTTTCCCAGACCATCCGCTTGCGCAATTCGGCGTACGCCAGACTGGCAAGTGCTTCTTCCATAATCGGCGGAGCAAGAAGATATTCGATTTCCGTTGAGAGAACATCCAAAATCCACACAGATGATCGCTGACGCTCACGGCTCTTGGATTCCAAAGAATCGAATATCCTGCGATATTTTTCAAGCACGCCAGCAATCACCTGGGTCATGCTTTCCGGGACCTGCTTATTCGGAAGATAATGCGCCCAAATCAGCTCGCGGAGCAAATCCGCGGCCAACTTTTCCGCGCTCTCCTCGTTCCATCGCCGCTTCAAGTGCCTGCGGATGGCATTGCGGCGAACGAGATGTTCTTCGTCGTACTCGAGCGTGTTGCGCAGAGCTTCGTAGGCCGAGGCGGCCGCGGAAATCGTATCGCTCACGGAAATGGTCTGCTCCTCCTCCACTTTTTTTTCTTTCTGATTCCGCGCGCGAACAACCGCATATACGAGCGATTCGATGGATGCATCCATAAAATAAACTCTAAACAATAAGAGGCAACTGGTGAATTTCGCTCTTCCTCCCTAAAACAATATCTTCGATCCGATAGGTTCCGTGCGTCGGAGCCTCAATATACCCGCTCCAAGCGGTCCGTGCCAATCCACCTGACCGCACCCAGTCGAACAACCATTCAGCCGTATAACGCGGATCATTCTGCGGGATTCCGCCTCCGATGTATTGAAGCCACAGACGATTGAATTCCTCTTGGGATCCAATCGGTGGAGCCATGATAATCGCAATTCCCAATCCTGCATAGAAGGACAATTCGCTCGGCTTGGTCCATAAAATATCCGTTGTCTGCAACAGGTTGATGAATCCCTCGAAATATCCTGCGCGCGTTTCGAATTCCGGCACCAGCATCCACCGGTCCAGTTCATGTTGAAGCCCGACCTCGGCGGCCGCGCGACGATAATATCGTGCGACATCTTTGCGTGTTCCAGCTGAAAGGATAAAACGGATCTCATGACGCGAAATCGCGCGACTCAAACTCTTCATAATGTCTATTCCAAGTTTGCGTTGGGCTCCGGCTCCTCCCACGCTGTACATCAATGTCAGCGGATGGTTGGAACGGCCGCGATGCTGCATGGAGCCGAGCCACGCGCGAAGAGTCCGTTCGTACCGATCCCGAAAAATCCTTTGAGGATCAAGATTGATGATGCGATCCATCAGAAATCTTTTCGCCATGGTTGCTTGTGAACCGCCGATCAGCTCTTTGGGCATCGGAAAGCCTGTCAAAAAAATCCGATCTTCGCGTACACCATATAATTTCAGGCGCTCCATCACGCGCCCGTTGCTCGCGATGTAGTTAATGCGGCTCTGCTTCGGATCGAGCGGCGCCCACGCGCGGCTGATATCGGCGTCCGTGGTGATGCAATAAATCTCACCCGGATAATTAAAATAATCCGCGGCAAACGCCGGCTGAAAAAACGTGCATACGAGCGGAAGCGGATGCTCGCTCAACCGCGCGATCAAATGCTTCCCCATCCCCTTTTCAATGAGCCAATACAACTGGCGCACCTGAATATTCGGCTTCGACAAATCGCGGCGCGGATAAAACTGCGGGATCTCTTGCCAATGATCAAGCGCTTCAAACAAAAAATTACCGACCACCGGAACCGGCTTTAAGCGGGAGATCGCCTCGTAAATCTCGCGGCTCCTGCGCCAATAGTCGCGGTCCTTTGCCGGAATGCCGCGGTAGTCGTTTGCGGATATCACTTCCCCGCCGGACAAATCGCGAAGCGCGTGCGCGGCGCGGCTGTGACCGTATCCCATATTGACATCCACAACCCACGCGCGCTTTGCGTGCGTCCGGCGGCCGTTGAATAAATCAAAAACTCCCATACTGTTTTAAAAGAAGGAGCGATCCGGCGCCTTACGTATCAAACGAAACGCCTCCTCTGCGGAATCAACCAATGTATAAATGTCAAGGTCCTCTGAACTGATTGTCTCCCAATCATGGTGCATGGAACTTTGAATCCACTGCAAAAACGACATCCAAAAATCCTTTCCTACAAGCACGATCGGAATGCGTTGCATTTTCTTTGTCTGAATCAGTACCATGAGCTCGGTCAATTCGTCGAGCGTGCCAAAGCCGCCCGGAAAAAAGACATACGCCTGTCCGGCTGCGGCGAGCATGACTTTACGCGTGAAAAAATAATGAAAACTGTGAGAGCGCTTGACGTATGGGTTCGTGCGTTGCTCTTTTGGAAGATGGATATTGAGGCCGATGGATTCTCCGTTGCGTTCGAAAGCTCCTCGGTTCGCGGCTTCCATCACTCCGGGACCGCCGCCGGTAATGACGGTAAAGCCGTGATCCGCAAGAAGCCGACCGAGCTTGCGCGCCTCGCCGTACCAATGATTGTCTTCCGTAAATCGCGTAGAGCCGAACACGCTGACTTCCCGATCCGACTCGGCCAGAAATTCAAACCCCTCCACGAATTCCGCCATGATGCGAAAAATGCGCCAGGTCACGTCCTGCAACTTGACCGGAATTTTTCTATCAGCATGCTCGACGATTTCGTGGGACGCGAGCGGAATGCGGCAAACCGCCTCCTGTCCATGTTTCCTCCTGTGGATCATACGAGAATAGTATAGCACGACTTTAGGCTTTAGAGATTTAGGCTCTGGGCTTTAGCTCTTTTGTATAACCAGTGCCTAAGGCCTAAATCCCTAACTCCCTAACGCCCTAAATTCCTAACGCCCTAAACAAAAACACCGGCTGCGAGAATCCGCAGCCGGCAAGCGAGAAAAAACTAATTGTTCGAGAACAGCCTTTCAGCAAGCCCGCGATAACCGGATGAAGCCAGCGCGCGGCACAGAAGCTCGCGTTTGTCCTGATCACGGACATTCGCCGCAAGCTTGCGGCTCATCAACCCGACGGCCCTGTCAATGTCGGGCGTGCGCTGACGAGAATGATCACGAACCGTACGAAGCACGAGAGTGAGAACTCTCTCGCACTGAACGATCGGGACAGCTGGTGCGCATATCCGCAAAGCGGATGAGACCGCTTCGGCCGCCTCGATGGCACGTCTTTGAAGAAGATTGTCCCATGCTCGCTGGATCAATTCATCTACCGTCGGAGTTGTTCCGACTGTCTCGGCGATCGTTGGGACCGCGTGCAAAAATGGCACGTCTGCGCCAATCTTCGCGGGTTTCCGACCCACCCTTGCGCTCTCCCTCTTCCCGAACCGCTGAACACGAACGATATGCAACATTTTCTCCTCCTTCTCTTGCGCCCCATGCGCAACACCAGCCTTAGAGATTTGTCCCCTCGGTTGGTCGAAAAATAGTAAACCAAAAAACGGCAGGTGTCAAGAAACCGCGTCCTCTTTCTTAAATTTCACGACAAAATGCGGCGTGTACCGATTGTGATATTCATCCGTGAGCTCCACCGTCTTGTTCTCCATAAGCAGATTGAAAGCGAGATCTGACATCAGCTCTTCGTTCGCCTTGATTTCTGTTTCCAAATCTTCAAGTTTTTGCGAATCGCTTGGAGACGATTCCCTCGCCTGCATTTCTGCGGATTTTTTTTCAGCCCTCAATGTTTCCATCTGCTCTTTGATTTTTTGATAGGCCTCGTTGTTGGCCAGCTCGTCCTTGAATCCGTCTTTGATCTCTTTGCGTTCCTTTTTAAGATTGCGCGTCTCGGTCATGATCTCTTGAAGGCGTGTGAGTTCATCAGACATAAAAATAAAAAAGAAAAAGCGAAAGCAGTATAACACAAAAAAATAAAACCGTTGGGAGAAACCCAAACGGTTCTAGTGTATGATGCGACATGTGAGCCGCAAAACACGAAGGAACATCCAGAACTTTCGTAAGACGATCTCCGCTTCTTGTGGATCGGGGACGGTTTCGTTTGCCATGGCGCGTTCGCCTGATGTCATGCGCGCGTCGTGGACATCACGCTCTTGTTCGAGCGGAATGCGGTGGTCATTCACAGCCGCTTCGACTTCCCAACTTGTGATTGCGTGTCGCACAATCACTCCGTCTTCTTCCTCTCGCTTGATCGCAAACTCGGCAAGTCTGTAAAACGCGACCTGTCCGCCAGGAGTGAGACATTCCTCTGATTCCTCATCCACATGGAGGATTTCAAGGAGAAATTCGAGACCTAGAAATATTCTCCGTCTTTCCATCCAGCTTTCGAAAGAGCGATGCCCCGCTCCTCGTGCCTTGGAAAGCCCTAAAAACACGCGCGTTTTCATGTATTTTCCTTTCAATCCCCGGCGCAAGGAATGAACCTCTTGCTAAATACTAACAGACCTGATACTCTTTTGCAAGTCCTCAAAAAAGACTTTCAAAAAAATTATTATGGTCAAGAAATGCATTGTTACAGGCAAAAAAGTTTCTGTCGGAAACCGCGTCAGTCACTCGAATCGGCATGTCAAGCGCCGATTTTTTCCGAATCTTCAAAAACGCCGACTGTTGGATCCGAAGACCAAAAAAATGGTCGTGGTCCGCATTACGAGCCGTGGGCTCCGCACACTCAAAAAATGGCAGCGCGAAGGCAAGCCGTACGACTTGAACATATTAGTTAAAAACACGTAACAAAACACCACCCTCAATATGGGTGGTGTTTACTTGACAAAAATGTCAATTCTTTTTAACATCCAACGGTTCGGGATGGTCTCGAACAAACGCTCTTTCTCTTTTCCAAGGAGGACGCCATGGGCGTTCCGCGCAACGAAGAGTGCGAGCGGTTCGCCAAACTAGCGGCCGCCGAGATTCGAAAAAAATTCAAAATTGGCAGGAATGTCACTCCGAGAGTCGGTTTGGCGCTCGGGACCGGTTTGGATGAAGCGGTTTCCCTCGAGCAGGAAGAGCGTGTTCCTTTTTCAGAAGTCTCGCCAATCTTCAAGTCATTAAAGCCGATCCACGGGCACGCGCTTGAAATCGCGTTCGGATTTATTCGCGACGGCCATTCTTTGTTCATTCCGATAATCGCGCTCCATGGCCGCGTTCATATGAACGCAAAACCTTGGAACGATCAGGAGACGGTTCTGCAGGTACGACTCCAAACCGAAATGCTGTTCCAACTCGGTGTGCGTCGGCTCATCACAACCTGCGCCGCCGGCGGAGTGACTGACAATGTCAAGACAAGCGACATCGCCTTAATAGACGGTTTTTTCGACCTTCTCAATCGCCTGCCGTTGTTTGGCAACGAATTCATCACGACTGACACGGCCATTGACCTTGAGAACCTCGAGCGCTTGTCGAAACAAGCCGGGCCGGAATATATGAAAGCCACTGGCCACAGAGTTCATTTCGGAGGTCACGCCGTGGTCCCCGGACCGCAAATCGAGGGTGTGCGCTACGGCAAACCCTTCTTCAAATCCATTCCGGACATTCTCTCGATCGGTATGGGCAGTGTTGTGGCGGATGCCGCGATCGCGTGCCTTTACAGCGATGAAGCTGTAAAAGTTCTTCCGATCTCGTTTATTACGGACGGAAACGACGAGGTGTGCACGCACGAGGGCAATGTCGCTGTCGGGAAAAAAGCGGCGCCTGACTTCGGCCGTTTTCTCCGTGCCGGAATCCTTATTGCCGCCACTGCCGCTGGCGTATAATTTATAAGTTCAACATCCCCGCGCATCTCTCGCGCGGGTTTTTTGTTTTAGGGATCTCTGCAAAAGTCCATTTCAGGATGAAAGCGAGGAATGTTTTCCGGAT
>CAZPPQ010000023.1:0-4083 GCA_964588505.1 uncultured Gammaproteobacteria bacterium
GCGGAATTGGTATACGCGCAGGTCTCAGAAGCCTGTGCCCGCAAGGGCTTGAGAGTTCGAGTCTCTCCCCGCCCACCATCTCTTCAGAATTAAAAAGTTATCCAACGACAAATTTATTTCTTAAAACGTTATTCGGTTTCGAAAACGTCTCTTTTAGACGCGAAACCTTATCCTAATTCTCTCTTATGACCGAACCAGCTAAACCAATCCCGCGGGCTCCGCGCCCCAGCCCGCAACCAAGCCGTCCTGGCTTTCAAAAGCCGCAGGACTTCCATAAATTCCGAGGACGAGTTTTCCGCGCCCCTGTTCGCGGCAAAACAACTGTTCCCGCACAAGGAGTCGTAAATAAATCTCCGGCTATAGCATCAAAATTTCCTTCGTCGTCCGGCCAGCAGATCCGCATCACGATTCTCGGCGGAAACGAGGAGGTCGGACGCAACATGGCTGTATTCGAGTACGGCAAGGATATCGTCATCATTGACATGGGTCTCCAGTGGCCGGAAGAGGACATGCCTGGCATTGATTACATCATCCCGAACGTCAGCTGTCTCCTTGGAAAAGAAAAAAACATTCGCGGGGTCATCTTCACACACGGGCACTTGGATCACATCGGGGCCGCGCCAATCTTATTGAAACAACTTGGCTACCCATTGGCGATCGGGCGTGATTTCACGCTCGCACTCATCAAGAAAAAAACCGAAGACTACGAACCCGGGACTGTCTCGCATCTAAAAATGCTACGGATCAAAAATCTTTCGGATGTCCTCCACCTCGGCCAATTCCAAATAAAATTTTTCGAGGTCGAACATTCGATCATGGATGCAATCGGCATCATCCTCACGACTCCGTCCGGATCCGTCATCCATATGGGCGACTGGACGATTACAAACGATCCGATAGACCCGAAGCCGGTCACCTATCATCATCTCGCAAACCTGCCGCGCCCGACCACGCTTATGCTGGAAAGCTTGGGCGCTCTCAAAAAAGGGCTGCCACCGTCCGAGCGCGAGGTGCATGAAAATTTCAAAAATCTTCTGAAGAACGCGCCCGGGCGCGTCATCATCGGAACTTTTGCCTCCCAAATCCGCCGCATTGGATACATTTTGGAATACGCGGAACAGCTCGGAAAAAAAGTCGCGCTCGAAGGATACAGCATGAAAACGAACGTCGAGGTTGCAAAGGAGCTTGGTTATATAAAAACAAAGAAAGACACCATTATCACGGTCAACGAAATCGGCCAGTATCCGGATAACCGCGTGGTCGTCATATGCACCGGCGCCCAGGGCGAAACAAAAGCCGCGCTTTCTCGCATCGTGAACGACATGCACCGGTTCATCAAGATCCAGAAAAACGACACGATTGTCTTTTCATCTTCCACGATTCCCGGAAACGAACGCAGCATTCAGCGCCTCAAAGACAACCTCTACCGAAAATGCGACAACATTATCCACTCGGACATCATGGAAATCCACATCAGCGGACACAGCACAGCGCTCGGTATCGAGGAAGTGCTCCGTCAAGTAAAACCAACGTACTTTGTGCCGGTATACGCGAACTATTCCTTTTTGAAGGAATCGGCGAAAATCGCCTACCGTACAGGGTTCCCATCCAAAAATGTCTTCGTGATGGATGATGGGCATGTGCTGGATGTCGGAAGACAGAAAGCCGCGATGCTTCCGAAAAAGGTTGATACGAGTTGCGTGTTTGTTGACGGACTCGGAGTCGGCGATGTTTCGCAGATCGTGCTTCGCGACCGCCAAGTGCTTGCCGAAGACGGCATGGTGGTCGTGATCGTCCAAATTGACCAGCGCACAGGCGAGCTTGTCGGATCGCCAGATATTGTCAGCCGTGGATTCATCTTTATGAAAGAGCACCATGAACTGATCGAGGCGACGCGGACGAAAATCCGATCGGTTCTTATTGATAAAAATCCGGAAACTTCTACCGAAGGGAGCGAAATCCGCAACAAAATCCGGGATGAAATCGGCGCGTTCCTGTTTCAAAAAACCGAACGCCGCCCCATGATCCTTCCAGTCATTATTGAGGTATAAAAAACCGAACCGCAAGGGTTCGGCGAGCTAAGGCGTTGCGGGAGTTTTCGTGGGCACATCTGTTTTGAGTTTTCGCGCCTCGTTCAATTGTCCGGCTTGCTCCCAGCGCCGAACAAGTTCCAAATATCTTGGAGTTTTTTCCGTATGGAATTTTGCATGATCCATCAGACGGCAAACGCCGCCTTCGTATTCAACTTCGAATGTCTGATATCGGCGACGATGCCGCTTGTCTGGGTCCTCATACCACGGGCTATCAACGACGTCTGCTTGAAGCTTGAGGTCGTCTATCAGTCCTTCAGGGTCGCGAAGGACGATGAATGTACTTCCATCAGACTCACGAAGTTCGGTAAGAGGCTCGACGAATATCATCTTTCCTTCGGCTGTTGCCTGAATGACGCAAATCCTCCGACGATGAGAACTCCATTTCCTCAAGATCCTTTCGGATTGACTCATCTCATCCTCCTTTGAAGTGGAAAGCGAAGTCAAAAAAGAGCGTCGCCATACTGTAACGATTCATGCTCCTTTTGTCAATCCTGCGAATCTGCTACGATAAATCGCATATGAAACGCATCCTTACAGCTCTGCAACCATCCGGCACGCTCCATATCGGTAATTATTTCGGAGCGATCGAGCCGGCTGTCCAGCTCCAAAAAGATGGACAGTTATTTATGTTTGTCGTGGATTATCACGCCATCACGGTTCCGCAAAAACCGGAAGAACTCCGAAAAAATATTCTCTTTGGAGCCGCAACGTACTTGGCTTGCGGCATTGATCCGAAAAAAACCATTCTCTTCCAGCAATCGCAAGTCCCACAGCATGTAGAGCTTGGATGGATTTTGTCGTGCCTGACGCATCTCGGAGAGGCGGAACGCATGACGCAATTCAAGGACAAATCCAAAGGCAAAGGACAGGATGTATCGGTCGGACTTCTCACCTACCCTATTTTGATGGCCGCGGACATCTTGCTTTACGATACGAATATCGTTCCTGTCGGGGAAGATCAGAAACAGCATGTCGAGCTGGCGCGCGATATAGCGATCCGCTTCAATAACAAATTCGGGGAGACTTTTGAAGTCCCACAACCGCAAATTCGTTCCGAGGGCGCGCGCGTGATGGGTCTTGATGATCCAACAAAAAAAATGTCCAAATCAGCATCGAGCCCGAAAAATTACATCTCGCTGATGGATGACGAGGAGGCGATCCGAAAAAAAATAAAAGGCGCAACAACGGATTCAAACTCTGATATTCGTTACAACGAAGAACGGCCAGGGCTTGCAAACTTGCTCTCGCTGTACTCCTTGATCGCCAAAAAAACTATCGCGTCCGTAGAAAATGATTATATTGGCAAAGGGTATGGGGATTTCAAAGCTGATCTTGCAGAACTGCTGATTCTTTGGTTGAAACCATTACAAGCGAAAATAAACGGATATGTAAAACACGAGGATGAACTTATCAAAATCTTGAATGACGGTTCGGAAAAGGCGCGCGAATATGCGGAACGAAAAATGAAAATTGTGCGGAAACGCATCGGAGTAAAACTGTAAACCGGTTTATAGGTCCGATAGATCCAATTGGTCTTATATTGACAGTTGGCAAAAAAACTACTATAGTCAGCCAGTCCCAGGGGTATCAGACGGCTTACGTGTTCCGTTCTGCGGAACGCGAGGAAAGTCCGAACACCACGGTTTCCGCAAGGAAATCGAAAGAGACCGAAAGGTCTTGGAGCGTTGCTAACGGCAACCAGGTATAATGAATAAAATCAGAAGCCTAGGGAAAGTACCACAGAGACAATACTAGCCATTAGCCGTTAGCCTTTAGCTATGAGCCGAAGGCAGAACGTGATGGCAAAAGGTGAAAAGAACAGCGGTGTCAGCAATGGCTACGTTGTTCGCCCGCTGGCGACAGCGGTGCGTGGCAAACCCGCCCCGCCTGTGCAGGCCTTTGGCCAGCACAGGCGGGCCCGCCAGTCCTGAACGCAATTGATGGACGGGGCGGTCCGGAGCAACAGGAAGTTTTGTCCCTCGCTTTAGAA
>CAZPPQ010000023.1:4093-7796 GCA_964588505.1 uncultured Gammaproteobacteria bacterium
CGCCCTAGATAGATGGCCGTCACTCGCCCGGTCCTGAACGCAAGTGATGGACTGTACGGGTACAAAATTCGGCTTACCGATACGCCTGGAACTCAAAACATCTCGCCAAGCGCGGGATTTTTTGATAACATAAGACAAACATTCGCCTATGAAACGCACAGAACTTACTTTTACGCTCGCGCTCGTCCCACTCGATTTTTTGATGCTTCTCGCGGCCGGAATCGTTGCTTATTTTTCGCGCTTTCACCCACTCTTCACCACCGTGCGCCCGGTCATTTTCTCGCTCTCGCTTGATCAATACATCAAGATCATTTCGTCAATCGCTCTTGTCTGGATCCTTATTTTTGCCATTGCCGGCCTGTACTCGACGCGCCGCCGCATCGCAAATGAAATCCTGCGCGTGGCGCTCGCCTGCTCGACCAGCATGGCAACCGTATTTGCCATTCTATTTTTTTCGCGCGTGTTTTTTGAATCACGCTTTATCGCCATCGCCGCATGGCTTCTTTCAATCGTCTTTATCTCAACAGCGCGCGTTCTGATCCGTTTATTCCAGCGTCTCCTCTTGCATGCGGGAATCGGCATACATCGTCTCATTCTGATCGGAGATTCAAAAACCGCCAAAACGCTGGCCGAAATTTTTAAAAAACATCCGGCGTTCGGTTTTGTCGTCGTTGAAGCCTTCAAAACATTCGACGAAACTGTCGCAGAACGCATCCGTCGCCTGAAAGAAACGATGGGCGTGGATGAGATCATTCTCGCGGATGAAAATGCAAGCCCTGCGACATCACTCGCCATTCTCACATTCACGGATACGGAACACCTCGGATTCCGCTACACGGCCGATTTCTTTTCTTCGGCGATCGGACGCACGATTCTTCATACATTTGCCGGTATTCCTGTCATCGAAGTGCAAAAAACACCGCTCGATGGATGGGGTGCTATCTACAAACGGGCATTTGATATTGTCGGATCCGTTTTTCTCCTCATCCTCACCCTCCCGCTCCAGATCATAGTCGCGGCCGCATTGTTTATCGAACAACCAGGACGCATTCTCTTTTCGCACCTTCCGAATGAAGAAAAGGCGGTGCGCGTCGGCCAAAACGGCCGCCGGTTCCATTACTTCAAATTCCGATCAATGGTCAAAGACGCCCACTTGCTCCGATCCGACCCGAATTTTATGAAAAAAAGCGAACGTAGGGGTCCATTATTCAAATTAAAAGATGATCCGCGAGTGACAAAGGTGGGTAAATTCATCCGCAAATATAGTTTGGATGAACTGCCGGAGTTTTATCTTGTTCTCCTCGGACGGATGTCGCTCGTCGGTCCGCGCCCGCATTTACCGGAAGAGGTCGCACAATACAAGCCAACACAACTCAAAGTCCTCACCGTGCGCCCGGGCATCACCGGCATGGGCCAAGTGAGCGGCCGTGCTGATATTGATTTTGACGACGAGGTACGACTCGATATCCATTACATCGAACATTGGAGTCCGTTGCTCGACTTCATCATTCTTCTAAAAACGCCGTTCGTGGTACTGTTCCGAAAAGGGGCGTATTGAACAAAAAATCAATGATTGGTAAGCTATTAGCATGAAAATCGCGCTTGTCCACGACTATCTCGCCCAAGATGGAGGAGCGGAAAAGGTCTTGGAGGCCATGCAGGAGGTGTTTCCGAAGGCCCCAACCTTTGCGCTCTTTTTTGATATAAAACGATTCCCTCATCTGCGCGGAAAGGATGTCCGCGCATCGTTTCTCCAGAAAATCCCATGGATCCGCAAACGCTATCAGTGGTTGTTTCCGCTCATGCCGTATGCCATGGAATCTCTCGATCTTTCCGGATACGACGTCGTTATTTCGAACACAAGTGCCTTTGCAAAAGGCATCGTGACCAGGCATGATGCGCTGCACATCTGCTATTGTCATACACCGACGCGTTATTTGTGGTCCGATACGCACGCGTACGTGCAAGAGTTAAAGCTCCCGAAATTAGCAAAAGCCTTCATCTCATGGTTCTTGTCCTATATCCGCGTCTGGGATGTGATGGCCTCCAATCGTGTGGACATCTTTCTGGCGAATTCAAAAACCGTGCAAGCGCGCATCGCCAAATACTACCGGCGGACAAGTACGGTCTTGTATCCGCCGGTTGATACGCATAAATTTTTCATTTCCCCAGAGCCGAAAACGTACTTCCTGACCGGAGGCCGGCTCGTGAGTTACAAACGATTTGATATCGCAATCGAAGCCGCGAACCGCATCGGCATCCGGCTCAAAATTTTCGGAACTGGCCCGATGGAAGCGGAACTCCGCAAAATGGCCGGAAAAAATGTGGAATTCCTCGGCCGCGTCTCATGGGAAAAACAGGCCGAGCTTTACGCTGGCGCGATGGCGTTCCTCCATCCACAAGAGGAAGATTTCGGCATCACGGCGATTGAGTCAATGGCCAGCGGCCGGCCTGTCATCGCCTTCAAAAAAGGCGGGGCACAAGAAACAATTATTGAAGGGGTTACCGGGGAGTTCCTGACAGAACAATCCTGGGAACATCTCGCGGAACGGTTATTGCGTTTTGATGAAAATCGCTATGACCCGATCCAAATCAAGTCTTACGCCGAAACATACGCCCGTCAAAAATTTCAAGAAGGTCTTGCACGGATCGTCGAATCCTCATGGTCAGAATTTTCCGGTCCGGCCGCATAACTTCCATCTATGCGTGTGCTTGTTGACGTCCGTCACCTCGCTTCCCTCACCCAAAGCGGAGTCGGCGAATATACGATCCAACTATTGAAAGCTCTTTTCCGTGTCGGAGGACATGAATACCTCCTCTTTTCGAGCGGATCCGCCCTTTCTCCCATTCCGCAATTTTTTCCGGAAATCCAAAATTTCCCCTATGTCAGGCATATCCATATCCCGATGCCGAACAGAACACTTAATGCGTCTTTTTTATTGGCCGGATATCCTTCTCTCCCGGATCTCATCCGTGAAAAAGCGGATATGCTGTTTGCCCCGAATCTTGCCATTTTTCCGCTCCCGCTTTCTCTCCCAACAGTACTCACGGTTCATGATATGACATGGAATCTTTTTCCTGAACTGTATCCTCTCAAAATGCGTTTATGGCATCGAGCGGTGAGACCGACAAAACTCATGCAACAGGCCGCGGCGATTATCTGTCCGTCGGAAAGCACGTCATCGGACCTTGAAAAACAATCTGATATTCCAGCGAATCGCATTCACATTGTGCCGCACGGAGTTGATCACGCGCGTTTTTTTTCGTCTTCGACATTTTCTCAACCGTCTGAAACGTCCGTACGGGCAATATACGGCCTCCCCGAACGATTCATCCTTTTTTTGGGAACGCTCGAGCCGAGAAAAAACGTACGCACGCTCATCAAGGCTGTCTCTGATTATCGCCGCCAAACCCATGACACTATCTCGCTTGTGCTTGCCGGCGCGCCCGGATGGAAGAACGGCGATATCAAACGCTGTTTGCAAAATCCGGAAATAAAAACATGGGTCCTTCCGATCCGCTATATCCATGCACAAGACCGGGCGGCCATGTATCGCGCGGCAACCGTATTTGTGTGGCCTACGTTATACGAAGGATTCGGACTTCCCGTGTTGGAAGCCATGGCTTGCGGAACGCCGGTCATCACGTCCGCAGTTTCCTCAATTCCGGAACTCACCGGATCATCGGCGGTTTTGATCAATCC
>CAZPPQ010000023.1:7806-12964 GCA_964588505.1 uncultured Gammaproteobacteria bacterium
ATCCATATCTTGCGGCAGATCTTACTCTCGCTCTCAAAAACGTGCTTTCCTCGAAAATAATGCGGAACCGTCTTTCAAAAAAAGGGATTGAGCAAGCAACCGCCTTTTCATGGTCAAAAGCCGCTCAAAAAACGCTTGAAATCTTTGAACACACGAAGAGTCCGAATTTTTGATATAATGAATGAGGCTTTAGGCTCCAACTTCAACTATTTATGAATATCGGCATTGATGCGAGGCTGTTCGGGCCGGAAATCGGAGGCGGCGGGCTTGGACGGTATGTGGAACAACTCGTAACCGGACTGGATGCCGTAGAACAACAGCACGGATATGTCATTTTTTTAAAGCCGGAAAACAGAGAAAAATGTCGCCTGACAAATCCGCGTTTTGAAAAACGCACGGTTCCGATTCATTGGTACACGCTGAAAGAACAGCTGTTCTTCGGTAGGATCATAGATCAAGAAGGATTGGACCTCGTACATTTCCCGCATTGGAACGTGCCGTTCAATGTCAAAACTCCGTTTATCGTAACCATCCACGACCTCATTTTGCTCGAAGAACCGTTCTCCTCAAGAGCCTCCATGCGACATCCGTTCTCCTATCTCATCCGACATTTCCTGTTCAGACAAATTTTGAAACGCGCCATCGAACGATCCGTGCGGATCATTGCCGTGTCGGAATATACGAAAAACGCCATTCTGCGATTTTTCCCGAAAACTCCCGCAGAAAAAATCACTGTTATTTACGAAGGAATCACACCGCTTGTTTCCACTCTCTCACAGGAACCGCTTATCCAAACCCCATATTTTCTGTATGTCGGAAACGTCTACCCGCACAAAAATCTCGAGTTCTTGATCCGTGCGTTTGCAAAATTTCAAACGATCCATCCGGAACTCACGCTTGTCATTGCCGGAAGAAATGATTTCTTTCTGAACCGTCTAAAACAAGAAACGACGAACACGCACATCCGATTTTTTCCAAATCCGACTGATGTTGATCTTGCTCATTTATACCAACACGCGACATTGTTCGTTTTCCCGTCTAAAACGGAGGGATTCGGCCTCCCTCCGCTCGAAGCGCTCTCACATCATCTTCCGGTCGTCGCCTCGACCGGCGGATCATTGCCGGAAATCCTCGGAAACAGCGCCTTGTATTTTTCTCCGAAAGACTTGGAAGAAGCGGTTTCGGCAATGGAAAAAGGATATACGAATCAAGCGGCGCGCACGGCGTTAATCTCAAACGGCGATCAAAGAATTACGCGCTTTTCTTGGCAGACCATGATCGAAGAAACCCGCAACTTGTACGTATGGAGGAACAAGATATAAATCTCAAAAAAATCCGCGAGCAGGTTCCTGTTCATCATAACGAGGAGCCTCTTTCGCCGTTTGTCATCCGACTTTCTCCGTGGCCTTCTCCGGAGGAACTTTTAAGCAAACGACAGGAAACGGAAGCTCTTGATTTTCTTTTTGAAAATAATGAGAGCCGATCTGGAGAAACCGTGTTTGTGACGAAACGTCCGGCAAAAGAGGATGACGAGCGTGAACTCCAAATCAGTGTGGATGAATTGGCTGCACAGCTTCAGGAAGATGTTTCGATGGATGAACCGGGGATTGTGGAGCTTGAAGCAACGAAACCCGTTCCAAGCGCGCGTTTCTTTTCCAAAGGCTCTCTGCACACAGCTGGAGTGTTCGCGCTTCTCGCGATTGCCATGATTCTTCCGTTAAAATTTCTGTCCTATGCCGGCGAACTTCGCGAGGCAAAAGCAAAAGTCGCTTCAGAGGGCGTCGAGGCACTTTCGACTCTCGGAACGGCCGCGCAATCCATCATCCGGCAGGATATAAGCGGGGCTTCCGAATCGTTCAGCAGAGCCACAGAGCAATTCGGCATTGTGCATGAGACGATCAGCGATTTGGGAAGTGGGACATCCTTTCTGCTTTCCATCATCCCGCAAACAAAAAAAGCCTATAAGACAAGTAGGTATCTTTTGCGCGCGGGCGAGGCCATCTCAAAAGCCGGATCAAGATTGGCTGACGGCCTCTCGACAAAAGCCGGCGCCGCGGACAAAAATCTCGCAATACGCCTTTCGACGTTCTCTAGCCACGCCGCTTCGGCTCTTCCGCTTCTTGTGGAAGCTACCTCCGAACTTTCACGCGTTGATCCGTCCTCCATTCCAGATGCCTACGGTGAGACATTCCATGAACTCGCTTCGCGCCTGCCGGTTGTCGTGGACTCGCTCAAAAAATTTCTCGAATTCAGTGATATGGCTCTCCATGTTATGGGGGCAAACGGAGAAAAACGATATCTGATTGTTTTTCAAAACAACACCGAGATCAGACCAACCGGAGGGTTTATGGGGAGCTTCGCGGAAATAACGCTCAAAGACGGAGCCATCACATCCATGAACATACCGAGAGGCGGAACATATGATCTGGACGGGAGCGTCCGGACACCGTTAGCGGCGCCAAAACCCATGCAACTCATTTCCGAAAAATGGGAGTTCCGTGACGCAAACTGGTTTCCAGATTTTCCGACATCCGCGCGCAAAATCATGAATATATACGAGAACGCCGGAGGTTCAACGGTTGACGGTGTCATTGCTGTGAATGCGACGTTTGTGGCTAGTCTTCTCGACCTCCTCGGACCTATTTCCATGCCTGATTACCGAAGAACGTTCGATTCGCAAAACTTCCTCGGAGAGGCGCAGAAAATCGTCGAGCTGGAATACAATCGGGAAGAAAATAAACCGAAGGCGTTTATCGCCGACCTTGCCGATATTTTGCTTGATCAAACCGCCAAAAAAACCGGCGATGAATTCTTCCGCCTGTTTGACGTGATCAACCGCGGATTGAATGAACGTGAAATACAAATTTATTTCTCGCGCGACACTCTCGAAAGCCGCGTGCGGTCGCTCGGTTGGGGAGGTGAAATGAAGCGGGCTGAAGGGGACGCGCTGATGATCGTCAACACGAACTTAGGCGGCGGAAAAACAGACGGGGTGATAAAAGAAAATATTGTCATTGATGTCACGATCGATCCGGACGGAACCGTGACAGACACGGTGACGATCTCACGCAAACACTTCGGTGTGCCGCACGCGCTTTTCACTGGTATGAACAACGTGAATTATGTCCGTTTGTATGTTCCAAATGGCAGCACGCTTATCTCCGCATCAGGATTCGCGCCGCCCGACGACCTCTTGTTTAAAAAGCCTGCTTCTGATTGGATGACGGACGCGGACGTGGATTACGGCGAAGAAAGCGCATCAAAAGACGCGGCAAGCAATACAGACATCTTTGAAGAGAATGGGCGGACTGTTTTCGGCAACTGGACGCAGACAAAGCCCGGAACCGAGACAAAAACAGTTTTCTCCTACCGCCTGCCGCAAAAAATCGCCCCGCTCAAAAATATCAATAAAATGACTCAGCGGATGAAAACCGCGCTTGGAATTCCTCGGATCGGCTCCTACACACTCTCAATCCAAAAGCAAGCGGGGGTGATGGACCGGACCTCGACTGTCCATCTCAAACTTCCTGACAATGTCACGCTTCTCTGGTCTTCCGATGACATAAGCAAAGCCGTCTACACGAACAAAACAGACACATTTTTTTCCGCCCTGCTCGAATATCGCCACCCTGCTTCTTTATGACCCCATTCCATCCAAAACAACGAAAAACAGCCAGGGAACTCCGCAAAGACCTTCGCAGCATCTATGCCGAACACGACGGAATCGTACCGAACCTGACCATGTTGGATCGCAGGAACGGTTCGCGTGTGACGAAATTTCTTGTTCGAGCTATTCTTGTTCTTTTCGTGCTGTCCTTGGCGTCTTGGGGCGGATTTTTCTTATGGAATCGCGGAATGTTTTTGGAAGGAAATCCTCTCCAGACATCCATCGATGGCCCGGTGGAAATCCGTTCAGGCGAACCGTTTGAATATACGATCCGTTATCAGAATGTCGGCCGCGTTCCGCTTGCCGCGCTGGAATTCAAGCTGAACGCGCCGCCGAGTTTCCGCATCATTTCATCGGATCCGGCTCCAACAGAAGGGACCTCGTGGACGGTCGGGTCGCTCACCGAGGGATCGGACGGAGCGGTCATTGTCAAAGGGATATTTTTGTCCGAGGTGCCGAGTACTTCAACGATTCAAATCTTCTTTACCTATCGACCGGCGAATTTCAGCTCGGATTTTCAGGATATCCTCACAACAACAGCGATCATTTCTGATTCGATCATCGCTTCCGCGATTACCGGACCGGAGCAGGTATCGGTCGGCGACGAAGTAACATACACGGCAAACATCCAAAATGTCAGCCAGATGCCTGCGGAACGCATAAAGGCGATCGCTATCCTCCCGCAGGATTTTATTGTCTCCTCTGTCTCTCCGACTTCTGAAACGCCTGATACGCTCTCTTGGATCATCCCTCCGATCAAAACGAACGGGGTCGCGGTCATCACGATCAAAGGACGATATACGGTCGCGGCATCCGGCGAACAGTCCGTTGGGATCAAAACCGGAATCTTGGAAAACGAGACATTCGTTTTGCAAACGGAACGCGCGGCGAAAACAGATGTCAAAGGCGGAAGCGTGTCTTTCGGCGTGGTCTTAAACGGATCATCGGCAAATCAATCCGTGAATCCCGGAGAGACGGTGAATGCCTCTCTCTCTTACGCAAACAACGGGGACGGCGCGATCCAAGATGTGTCGTTTTCTCTCCAGTTTGATCCTCTGATTGGAAAAACGCTTCCGGTTGAATGGAGCGCAAAAACGCTCGGAAATGGGACGCGAAAAAATAACACCGTTGTCTGGGACAGAACAGACACCTCTTCTTTGGCGGTTCTTCCGCCAAAAGCGACCGGCACAATTGATTTCCAATTTCTCATCGCCTCGGCACTGAAAGACGGTATGAGCGACAGGTTTACGGTCAAACTTTCCGCAACCTACACGCAATCCGTCATAGGAGCCAAACCGATAAAACGGACGGTCACGACATCCCCTTTCATCGTCTCGGTCAACTCAAATTCGGAAACGCCGGCAACGCCTTGAGTGCTCGACAAGAATACGTCTTCAAGATAAGATGCGGCGCGTCAGTGAGACATTTTAAAATAGATAGGGACCTCTGCAAAAGTCGCTTCCGGCCTGAAAGCGGTTATGTTTCCCGGCT
>CAZPPQ010000024.1:0-12357 GCA_964588505.1 uncultured Gammaproteobacteria bacterium
CCTCCTATTTATATTTATGAAAAAAACAGCTCTTATTCTCATTATCTCCTCTCTTTTTGGAACGCTTCCGTTCCAAAAAATTTTTGCTTCAGGCGATCTCTATGCTAATTCTGTCTCAAATGTTTCAAGCCAGGTCTACGAGCCGTCCAAAATTCTCGGGGCTCCAGATAAATCTTTTGCGACGTTTTTTAACAAAGATGCCACGATCACTCTTGATATGGGGGTTGGCGAGGAAGGAACCGGCGATCTCACGCTCTATTTTGAACTTTTGAATTATGGGGCACAGTATCAAGTCGAATTACTGAATACGGACTTAAACATTCTTCAAACATACGGAAACATCTTTCCGCTTTCCGTGTCTTCGATAGCCGTGGATTACGCAAAGGAAACGTCTTATCGGTATGTCAGGATTACAAGCCTCGCGAGCCAGACATGGAAACTGGATGCTATTGAAACAGCGTCGGCTTCCTCGGTTTCTTCGCCCTCGACGACCATAACTCCGGAAGTCGTAGCTACGAATCCGCGTCCGGCCGCCGGTCTGCTCATCAAGTTGAAGCCTGAAACCGGAATCCCGACCAATGTCTCGTCAACGGTTTATGTGATCGGAAACGACGGCAAACGGCACGCGTTCCCGAACGACGCGGTATTCCATTCCTGGTTCAAAGATTATTCTGATGTTACGGAAATTGATACGGCTTTGATGGCCTCTTACTCTCTCGGTAAAAATATGACTATCCGGCCGGGAACGTATCTTGTAAAAATCACAACTGACCCGAAAGTATACGCGATTGAAACAGGCGGGGTCCTACGCTGGGTTCCAAACGAAGGAACGGCCATTGCTGTTTTCGGGTCAAAGTGGAAGGAGCGTGTCGTTGATGTTCCGGATGTATTTTTCGGAAATTATAAGATCGGAACTGATCTGCCAGTTTCACATCCGAACGGCAGTGTCGTTGTTCTTCCGAAAGGAGAAGTTACCTATGTAAATAAGAGTCTCACTTACAGTATCCCTGGGGATGTTCTGGCTTACATGCGGTTTACCAGTATGTTTTATGCTCCGGCTTCTTCGGCCATTGCCGCCAGCTATAAAGATGGTGGTCCACTTTCGAAAGACCCGGCTATCGCGTTTCCTTTCTAAAAAACAATCGAAGAGAAGCCCGCCGCGCGCGGGCTTCTTGATTTATAGGGCTTGAAATTTCATCTCATTTTTGATACAATTCTGCCACCGAAAAAAAGAAGTCGAAAGCGTCGGGCTGTAGCTCAGTTGGCTAGAGCGCCTGCTTTGGGGTCGAGGCCGAGCGAGGAATGAACTGCTTCATTCCGAGCCGCCGAGACGGGCAAACCGATGCCGAGGTTGCTCGGCAGGTTTGCCCTGGCTTGAGTAAAACTTTGGGTCGGGCTGTAGCTCAGTTGGCTAGAGCGCCTGCTTTGGGAGCAGGAGGTCGCTGGTTCGAGCCCAGTCAGCCCGACCAAAAGTTTTACGAGAATTGAAGTCCTAGAGCCTAAAGAATAGAGGTCAGAACGCTCTAAATGCCTAATGCTTCAATTATGCCATTCGTCTCGCGCGCGGGAGAAAAACTCGCGCATGCCCTTCGGAAATTTTCTCTAAGCGTGCAAGGACTAACTTGCGCGGACTTCGGAAGCTCAACCGGCGGGTTCGTTGACTGTCTTCTCCAAAATGGCGCTGTAAAAGTTTATGCGGTTGAAACAGGATATGGAACCGTGGATTGGAAACTCAGAAACGACCCGCGTGTCATCATCATGGAGCGAACAAACGCCATGCATATCACCATTCCGGAACAAGTTCCTTTTCTTTCGATTGACACGAGCTGGACACGTCTCAAAAATATCCTACCGAACGCCTTAAAAAATCTCAAGAATGATGGGAACATTGTTGCCTTGCTCAAGCCGCATTACGAAGCAAAAGCTTCGATGCTACGCAGGGGCAAGTTGGCAGATATGTTTATCCCTGCTATCCTAGAGTCCGTCAAAGGCGAAATCGAAAGAATGGAAGCTCACATTACCGCAATGACCGAATCACCGATTGTTGGTGAAAAGGGTAGAAATAAAGAGTTTCTGTTGCTGATTCGAAAAACAAATTAGCGAAATCTCTAAAATGTTCAGCTACAAGGCACGGGTGGCCAATCGCCGAAGCTGTCCTAAAACGTACAGCGAGGCGATGGCCGGGACACGCAACGCAGTAGATGAACATTTTAGAGATTTCGCGGGTGTAGTTTAGTGGTCAAATGACTCTCTTCCAAGGAGTAGTCGCGGGTTCGATTCCCGCCACCCGCTCCAAAAAAACCTGCCTTATGTAGGTATTTTTTGTTGAAAAACTGAAGAAAATCCGCTCTTCCGCGCCCGGGGGCTTGATTAATTTCTTGAAATCTGATATACTTTCTTTCGAAATCAAAAAGAAGGTCTTTTCACGTTCGAGACTCGAGAGTGTTCCATTTCATCAAATGGGCCGTTCCCGGGTCATTGACCCGCTCATAAGTCATTTTCTCATGCGTTGCTTAACTCCAAGTTAGTGCGCGCTGAGAGTAAAGCAACGTATGCCAGACATCCAGTTAGTTTGTCGCGATTGCGGGAAGGAATTTGCCTTCACCGAGCGCGACCAAGCGTTTTACCAGGAGAAAGGCTGGGAAAACCAGCCGACACGCTGCCGTGATTGCGCGCGTGCCAAGCGTCAAGCTATGCAGGGCCCGCGCCAAAAGTTTCCGGCCGTGTGTGCTGTCTGCGGCAAGGACTGCGAAGTCCCCTTTGAACCAAAGGGCGACCGTCCGGTAAAGTGCCTTGAGTGCTTCCGCGCTTCCCAAGCGTAAAAAGCCAAAAATCCCCCTCGAAAGAGGAGGATTTTTGTTTTTGTCATCGGATTGTCACGGCTGTTATTGCGATTGCAAGGGCATCCGCCGCATCGTCCGGCTTTGGAATCCGCGAAAGGCCAAGCAGTATCTTGACCATTTTCTGCATCGCGGGTTTTCCGGCATGTCCATCCCCGGTCAACGCCTTTTTCACCTGATTCGGAAAGACTTCCACGACTGGAATTCCCTGCTCCGCGGCCACAAGAAGAACGATCCCGCGCGCCTCGGCCACACGGATTCCGGTCGTTACATTTTGCTTGAAATAAAGCGTCTCGACCGCAATCGAAGTCGGCTTCCCTATCCTCACAAGTTCCCGCAAATCCTCGGCAAGTTGTTTTAGCCGATTCGGAAGCGCTTCTTTCGGCTTGGTCGTTATTACTCCAAAATCCTTCGCTCTACAAACACCGCGATCCACCTCAATACATCCGAATCCCATTTTCCCAAACCCGGGATCAATCCCCAAAATGCGTTTCATAACAATGCCTTACGCCTCATTCGTATAAACCGCGTCCACATCCTCATTCTCTTCCAAAGCCTCAAACAGCGCCTTGGTTTGCGCTTTTGCTTCCGGATCATAAACCGAAGTCGTCTCCTTAGGGATGTATTCAATACTCGAGGCTAAAAGTTTCAAACTCATCTTTTCTACGGCTTCCATAAGTTTCGCGAAGTTCTTTACCTCCCCAATCACTTGAATAATGTCGACTCCTTCGCCATTCCCTTCCTCCTCAATGAGTGGATGCCGAATATCGTCAGCCCCTGCGTCAATCATCGCAAGCTCAAATGAATCGCGATCCATAATCAGGTGTTCACTTTGGTCAAATGTGATAACCGCTTTTTTCTGAAACATCCACGCAACGCTCCCGGAAGCGCCAATCGAGCCTCCATTGCGTGAGGCAATATGTTTAACCGTGGCCACAGTCCGCGTCGGATTATCCGTAAGGCACGTGACAATAAACGCAACACCCCCTGGCCCAAACCCCTCGTACACGGCCTCTTTCAATTCTGTTCCCTCTCCGCCTCCGGCCCCGCGCTGGATGGCACGATCAATATTATCCCTTGGCATAGAAACGGCCTTTGCCGCTTCGACAGCCATACGCAACTTAAAATTGTATGCGGGATCCCCTCCCCCATCGCGAGCCGCAACCACAATGCTTTTCGCGAACTTCGAAAACATTTGTGCCCGTTTTACATCGGTCTTTCCTTTCGTGAGCTGAATGTTGTGCCAGTGAGAATGCCCTGACATATTTTCTAGAACCTCTCTAAAACTGCGTCTTTTTAGATGTCTTTTTTGTCTTCGACGAGTTCTTCCGTCGGTTGCTTTTCGGCAGGAGCGTTCGCTTCGTTTCCAAATCCGGTTCCCGCCGGAATGAGGCGGCCGATAATGACATTTTCCTTAAGTCCGGCTAATCGATCAACTTTCCCGGTTACGGCCGCATTGATCAATACCTTTGCTGTCTCCTGAAAAGAAGCGGAAGAAAGCCAAGAATCGGTTGAGAGAGAAATTTTCGTAATCCCAAGCAACAACTCTTCGACTGTTGCTGTCGTCCTACCCTTTTCAACCATATCGTTTGCATCAAGATAGGTCGGAATCTCCACGATCTCGCCTGGAAGAAGCTCGGTGTCGCCAGGATCAATCACACGAACGCGGCTAAACAGTTGGCGGATGATGATTTCGATGTGTTTGTTGTTGAGCTTCTGCCCCTGACTCGCATAGATAAACTGAATCTCTTTAGAAAGATATTTCTGCACCGCATTTTTGCCTTTGTATTTGAAGAGGATCTGAAGATCAAGTGCCCCATCCGTCATCGCATCTCCGGCCTGAATTTCATCCCCTTCTTTTACATGCAAAGTATAGCCGGGAGGAATCAGGTACTCGCGCACCTTGTCCGCTTCATACACGACCGTAATGACTCCGGCTTTCGCGAGCTTCGGCTTGAGCACAACGACCCCGCTAAACTCGGATGTAATATTCTCTTCGTTTGATTTTGTCGCCAAAATTTCACCGGAAGAAACTTTCTGTCCGTCTTTCACTTCAATCTTTGTGTTCTTTCCTGCGATATATGTTGCCTCTTCCACGCTCCGATGAGCGATCTTTACGGTCTTTTGGCCCGGACGCATATCGAGAATTTGTTTGCCGGTTCCTGCCTGAATAATCTCGCGGGAAATGGACTCGACCGAAATTTTCCCTGACACTTCGGCCATAATAGCCTTGGTTTTCGGCGTGCGAACTTCAAACAATTCTTCCACACGCGGAAGACCTTGAGTGATATCTTTTCCTGCCACGCCTCCGGTATGGAATGTGCGCATGGTGAGCTGTGTTCCAGGCTCCCCGATGGATTGCGCGGCCACGATTCCGACCGCAGTTCCAAGTTTCACAAGCTTGTTGTACGCCAAATCGTATCCATAACACTTTTGACAAACGCCGCGGCGGAGTTTGCAGGTCATCACGGATCGGACGCAAACCTCTTTAAGTTCTCCGACGGCTTCGATCTCGCGGACATGCTTTTCTGTGATGATTTCGCCGGCATGAACGATCACTTTACGGCCGCCCGGCTTGATAATGTCGGACAACGCCTGCCGACCGAGGATACGGACCATAAGCGGCTCGCCGATCTCATCAGACTCAACTTTGGTCAGCACCACCCCCTGTGTATCACCGCAATCTTCCTCCCGAACCACAACATCCTGCGCCACATCCACAAGGCGGCGGGTAAGATATCCGGCATTCGCCGTACGAAGCGCTGTATCCGAAAGCCCTTTGCGGGTTCCGTGGCTTGAGATAAAAAACTCGAGCACATCATATCCTTCCTTGTAGGATGAGGTGACGGGAAGCTCGATGATCTCGCCGGCTGGATTGGCTACAAGACCCTTCATACCGATCATCTGTGTCATCTGACCCCAAGTTCCGCGAGCTCCGGACTCGATCATAGTGTAGGCCGGATTATCTTTCGGAAGCGACTTTTTCGCAACATCCGCAATACGATCTTTAATTTCATTCCACACTTTGATGACTTGTGCATGACGCTCATGTTGGGTCAGTAAACCCTGGGCGAAAAATTCCTCGACATCTCGCACGCGACGAGCCCCCTCTTCGATCAATGCCTTCTTCTCAGTCAGTGTCGGAAGATCGCCCATACCCCACGAGTAAGACGCGAGTGTGCTCTGCCTAAACCCAAGCTCTTTCAACGAATCCAAAAGCTCCGCTGTCTTTTCCAGACCATGAAGCTCCAAATTATACTTGATGATATTGGACAACTCCTTTTTTCCCATGGTCTGATTCATAAATGGAACCTCGTCCGGAAACCGCTGGTTCGCCAAAATGCGTCCCATGGTGGTGGTCAGGAGTGTTCCATCCTCCATACGCACGCGAATCCAGTCGCGGAGCGCGATATATCCGGACTTGAATGTATATTCCGCGTCCGTCGCATCCGAAAACGCCTTGAGTTTCTTTTCATCCGGCTCCGGGCCTGCCATGGTCATGGAAAAAATGCCCCAGGCAATATCCTTTCCAGGGGTCGCGACCGGGCTTCCGTGAGCCGGCTTCAAAAGATTTTTTGTGGAAAGCATAAGCTCGCCTGCCTCGATCTTTGCTTCTTTGGTAAGAGGCACATGCACGGCCATCTGGTCTCCATCAAAGTCGGCATTATAAGCATCACAAACCAATGGATGAATTTGAATGGCCTTGCCCTCGATCAGAAGCGGGCGGAACGCCTGGATACCGAGACGGTGCAGGGTCGGAGCGCGGTTCAAGAGCACGTAGGCATCCTTTGTAATCTCTTCCAAAATATCCCACACTTCCGACCGGTCGCTTTCTATAAACCGGTTCGCAGAACGGATGTTATGCACGAATTCGCGATCAATCAGCTTTGCGATCACGAACGGTTTAAAGAGTTCAAGCGCCATTTTTTTCGGGATGCCGCACTGATGAAGCTTTAAATGCGGCCCGACAACGATCACTGAACGGCCGGAGTAATCAATACGCTTTCCGAGCAAATTCTGACGGAAACGTCCCTGTTTCCCTTTGAGCTGATCTGCCAGGGATTTCAACTGCCGCTTTTTGCCTGTTGCCGCGATCACGGTCTTGCTCTGGCGCGCGCTGTTGTCAATCAGCGCGTCCACGGCTTCCTGCAACATACGCTTTTCGTTGCGGGAGATGACTTCCGGCGCGTTCAATTCCTTGAGCCGTTTCAAACGGTTGTTGCGATTGATGACGCGGCGATACAGGTCGTTCAAATCCGATGTCGCAAACCGGCCGCCGTCAAGCGGAACCATCGGGCGCAAATCCGGCGGAATCACCGGAAGCACTTCCAAAATCATCCAATCCGGCTTCAAACCGTTCTGTGAAAACGCCTTGAGAAGCTTCAGCCTGCGCAAGACACGATCGCGTTTTGCGGCCGAAGCCGTTGCGAGCTCTTCTTCCAGAACCGCAATCGTTTCTTTGACATTCACACGGCGAAGCAATTCTTGGATGGCCTCGGCTCCGATGCCGGCCTCGAAAATATGACCGTACTTGAGCGACCAATCCTGGTACGTCACTTCGGGAATGATTTTCATGGTTTGCATCTCTTTCAACTCCTCTTCTACGGCCGTGAAATCCGCATCCAATTCCTCGGACTTCGCGTCGCGGATTTTTTCAAGATGCGCAAGCTCGTCGGAAATCTTCTTTTCGTCGCCTTCAAATTTTTGCGCCAGACGTTCGGCATCGCGTTTAAACTCGCCTTCGATCATCTTCCGCTTGCCCTTGTACTCCTGCTTCACCTGCTCGATGGTCTGTGTGCGAGCTTCCTCGTTTACATCCGTCAAAATAAAACTCCCGAAATAAATCACTTTTTCAAGCGACTGAATGGAAAGATCTAGGATGGTCCCAATCTTGCTCGGCACGCCGCGCAAAAACCAGATGTGCGAAATCGGCACTGCCAAATCAATGTGGGCCATACGTTCGCGACGCACGATCGTCTGTGTCACTTCGACGCCGCATTTGTCGCAGACAATCCCCTTGAACCGAATTTTCTTGTACTTGCCGCAGTAACACTCCCAGTCCTTTGACGGGCCAAAAATCTCTTCGGCAAACAAGCCACTTTTTTCCGGCTTCTGCGTGCGATAATTGATGGTTTCCGGCTTCAGCACCTCGCCGTAACTCCACCCGCGAATCACTTCCGGCGAAGCAAGACGGAGACGGATAGAGTCGAAATCCGTTGTTTTAAGTGTTTCGTTTTTTGGAAACATACGATTAGTCGTTTATAACCCTCTCGGCGTTGTTCTCATCGCTTTGTGAAACGCGGCTGATTGAAGGCGTCTTTCTGGCGGAAGATTTCTCGCCACTCAAATCCACCTTTTTTCCGTCTTTCAAAAGCTCCACATCCAGACACAACCCTTTCATCTCTCGAATCAAGACATTAAAAGACTCCGGGATATTCACTTTGCGTATCTCTTCGCCTTTAATGATGGATTCGTACGCTTTACTGCGCCCGGGAACATCGTCGGACTTGATGGTCAGAATCTCCTGCAAAGTGTGCGCGGCGCCGTACGCTTCCAAAGCCCACACTTCCATTTCTCCAAAACGCTGACCGCCAAATTGAGCCTTCCCTCCAAGCGGCTGTTGAGTAATGAGCGAGTATGGCCCAATGGAACGCTGGTGAATCTTGTCTTCGACCATATGCGCGAGCTTCAGCATATACATATAGCCGACTGTTACTTTATGCTCGAACATTTCGCCTGTACGGCCATCATACAAATTGACTTGTCCGGAAGCCGGAAATCCGGCGCGTTCGAGTTCAGAGCGAATCTGTGTCTCGTGCACGCCGTTTAAGACTGGCGTTGCCACATGATAGCCGAGCGCATTGGCCGCAAGCCCAAGATGCACCTCGAGAATCTGCCCCAAGTTCATGCGCGACACAACGCCGAGCGGAGTCAAGACCACGTCCGCCGGAGTCCCATCCGCAAGAAACGGCATATCTTCAATCGGAACGACTTTTGAAATCACGCCCTTGTTGCCGTGACGTCCGGCAACCTTGTCTCCGACTTGAATTTTGCGCAAATCAGCCACGGCCACCTGAATCTGTTTGATAACGCCAGGGTTCAGCTTATCTCCGGCTTCGCGGGAAAACACCGTAATGCCGACGACTTTCCCGTGTTCTCCATGCTCAAGATACAACGAAGAATCGCGGACATCGCGCGCCTTTTCACCGAAAATGGCGCGGAGAAGTTTCTCTTCCGCAGAAAGCTCGGTCTCTCCTTTTGGAGTAATCTTGCCAACCAGAATATCTCCGGACTTCACCTCTGCCCCGATCCGGATGATTCCTTCAGCATCCAAATTTTTTAATTTTTCTTCTGACACATTTGGGATATCGGCCGTAACCACTTCAGGACCAAGTTTTGTGTCACGGACATCAATCAGATAATTTTCAATGTGGACTGACGTGAACCGGTCGTCATGGACCAGCCGTTCGCTCAAAATAACGGCATCCTCAAAGTTATACCCGTCCCATGCCATAAACGCGACCAGCACGTTTTGTCCAAGCGCCAGCTCTCCTTGATCAACGGCTGATGAATCCGCGATAACCGTTCCTTTCTTCACTTTTTGCCCTGGATCCACGGATGGCCGTTGGTTGATAACCGTCGAATTATTGCTGCGGCGGAATTTGTTGAGTTCATAAATGAACGTATTGCTGTGTTTATCCGTAATCTGGATGCGATTGCCGTCCACCGCGCTCACGACCCCGTCCTGTTCGGCCACGATCACGTGCCCTGAATCTTTTGCGGCGCGCATCTCGACGCCTGTCCCGATGATCGGAGCCTCCGGACGCACGGTCGGCACGGCCTGGCGTTGCATATTCGTCCCCATGAGCGCGCGGGTCGCATCGTCGTGCTCCAAAAACGGAATCAACGCGGTTCCGATCGAAACGATCTGTGTGCTCGAGACATCCATATAATCCGCTTCTGACTGATGCACGACTTTCGGCTCTCCGAATTTGCGCGCGCCGATAAATTCGTCGGCAAACGTGCCATCCTCATTCAACTTTGTCGTGGCCGGAACCGTGACAGACCGTTCCTCTTTAAACGCGTTGATGTATTCGATTTCATCCGTCGCGCGCGCGATTATTTTCCCACCCTTCTTTTCCTTTGCTACTTTACGGTACGGCGTCTCGATAAACCCGTAATCATTAATGATGGCGTAACTCGACAAGTGGCCGATGAGACCAATGTTCGGGCCTTCCGGAGTCGCGATCGGACAAATGCGGCCGTAGTGAGTCGGATGCACGTCGCGCACTTCGAATCCGGCGCGTTCGCGTGAAAGACCGCCGGGGCCCATGGCGGAAAGCCGGCGCTTATGCTCGAGCTCGGAAAGCGGATTGTGTTGATCCATGAACTGCGAAAGCTGGGAAGACATAAAGAATTCCCGCACAGCGCCGATCACCGGACGCGCGTTAATCAAGCGCCCGGGAGTCAAAGCCTCGATATCCTGGGTTGACATGCGATCCTTGATAATGCGCTCCATACGGGCGAGCCCGACGCGAAACCGACTTTGAATCAACTCCCCGACCGCGCGCACGCGACGATTTCCGAGATGATCAACATCATCCGGCTCTTCTTGCGTGATATTGAGACGGATGATCTCTTTGATAATGGAAATCAAATCTTCTTTGTTGATGATGCGGTTGGCTTCATCCGCGACAGAGGCCTCTGTTGTTTCCAGTCCAAAACGCAAATTGAATTTGTACCGTCCGACACGGCCCAAATCATACCGGTCGAAATTGAAAAACATCGAGTGAATGAGCCCGCGCGCGTTGTCAGCCGTCGCGCGGTCGCCTGGACGGATGCGTTTGTAGACTTCAATCAGCCCGTCATCCTCATTTTTCGCAATATCCTTATTCAATGTCGCTTCGATGTAATGGTTGATCGGATGTGCATCCACATCCTTGAACAACGCCGCGATTTCCTCGTCGCTTGAAACGCCGAAAGCACGCAAAAGCGAGGTAACAGCTACTTTGCGCTTACGATCAATCTTCACCCAGATCACGTTTTTCGGATCGGTTTCAAACTCAAGCCATGCGCCGCGGTTCGGAATGATCTTTGCTCCATAATACCTGCGTCCGCGATACACATCGGCCGTAAAAAACGCGCCAGCGGATCGGACAAGCTGTGACACAATGACACGCTCAACGCCGTTGATCAAAAACGTCCCGCGCGGAGTCATCAGCGGCAAATCTCCGAGATAAATTTCCTGCTCTTTGTTGATATTGTTGCGCTTGTTCACAAGGCGCGTCTTCACGCGGAGCGGAGCCTCAAAGGTTACATTCTTGGCTCGGGAAGTCTTTTCGTCAAACTTCGGCTCATCCAAATAATAATCCTCAAAAGACAATTCAAGGTCGCGGCCGATAAAATCGCCGACAGGCGACACTTCATGAAACAGCTCTTTAATTCCCTCCTCAAGAAACCAGCGATACGAACGGCGCTGGACTTCGATCAGATCCGGAAGCTCCATGGCATCTGATACGGCGCCGAACGTTTTACGCTCTCGCGTTGCAACAGGCGTGCGTCTGTAGACCATAATAAAAACCACCGCAAAATATTTTTGTGGTGTATAAAAATAATGTGTTTGCGATTCCGCAGAGAAACATGGGAAGACAAAAAAGTCTTTCCTGTTTCTCCACTGACCCGGTTGACCGTTCAGCCGCAAACGAGGTTGTGGAGGGAAGCCGAGACGGGTTCGACGGCCCGATGGCTCACGATGCCGTTCAGCCAAACTTGGCTTGGTTGAGAGAAAACAGCATCAAACGCATGTGAAAGGTATCATAGGAGTAAAAAGTCGTCAAGCGGCCTCTGACCTCCAAAATAAAAAACACCCCACGATAGAGGTGTTTAGACGGCTTAAAAAAAACTCACACGGTTGACCAGTTCCAAAGGCTGCCCGCGGCCAGTCCGATAAAATTGAACGCGGATCTTATCTCCTTCTCCTTCTCTCCATTGATCAACGCAAGACGCGACTTCTTCATCCAAATTGCATCGGTAGGCGAAAAAAACAATGCCGTCTTCAGATGTCATCTGAACTCCTGTAGCGGAAACTCTGCTTATGACGCCGGTTCTCCAAATGCCGGAAATGCGAACGGCCTTCCTTTTAAGACTCAAGAGTTTGAGATGGCGGCTCGCGCGTTCGAACTTGTATCGCTTTCCGGAAATAAAGAACCAGAGTGCCTGATGCTTCTTATGCGGTATGGGCCTGATCACGCGCATAAAGAGAAACAGGATATTCGCGACGCGTTCCGGAGTCGTTCCGCGTTCCACTTCCACGTAGATCGGCGCGCGAGAAATCGAAGGTCTGTTGGCTCTCAAGAACTTTTTTATCTTTTCCGCGTCGTCGTCTTTCAATGTGATCTGTAAGGCGAACGGGGTCGGCAAGACGATGCTATAAATCATCCGGACCAACATATCCACTTTCTCTCGATTATCTAGATCTTTGTTTGCAATGATATAGCAACCGAATTCTTCGAGCCTG
>CAZPPQ010000025.1:0-12108 GCA_964588505.1 uncultured Gammaproteobacteria bacterium
GACAAAACTGACATTCCCGGTACTTTTAATGCTGGGGCCACATGAGGCCCGGTGAACGAAACGAATATGACGAGAATTTGGAATAAACACAAACAAACAAATACCCCTCTTAAAAGAAAGGTCCTTGTCGGGATGTCCGGCGGGGTGGATTCATCCGTTGCCGCGGCATTGTTGTTGGAACAGGGGTACGAGGTCATCGGCGCTTTTATGAAGAATTGGTCCGGCGATGTGAACGGACCGAGTTGTGCGGACGCCGGCAACCACCCCTTGCTCCCCCTTGGGAAGGGGGAGGAATTTTCTTATGAGTTTTCCGAATGTGGATGGCGCGAGGAGCGACGCGACGCGATGCGGGTTGCGTCGCAACTCGGGATTCCGTTCGTCACGCTGGATTTCGAAAAAGCATATCGCGAGAAAGTCGTTGAGGATATGTTTCGGGAGTTCCAGGCCGGGCGCACGCCGAATCCGGATGTGCTGTGCAACAAGTTCATCAAGTTTGATTTATTTGTTCGGGAGGCGGACCGTCTTGGGTGCGATTTCGTCGCGACCGGACATTATGCGCGGATTGATCAACACTCACCCCCTCTCAACTCCCCCTTCACAGGGGGAGATGTGTACCTCCCCTGCCAAGGGGAGGGCAAGGATGGGTCAACGCATTCCTTTCGGATTTTCGCCGGCTCTGACCCGAACAAGGATCAAACCTATTTTTTGTGGGCCATTCCGCCGGCTGTTTTGCCGCGCGTGTTGTTTCCGGTCGGAGGGATGTTCAAATCCGACGTGCGAAAAAAAGCGCGCGAGTTGAAGCTCGCGACTGCGGAAAAAAAGGAGAGTATGGGCATTTGCTTTGTCGGAGAAGTGAACATTCCGGCGTTTTTAAAGACGCGGATTCCGGAAGATCCAGGAGAAATTGTGACAACCGAAGGGAAAGTCGTCGGCACGCATGAGGGCGTTGCGTTTTATACGATCGGCCAGCGGCACAGGCTCAATGTCGGCGGCGGCACGCCGTATTATGTGGTCGGCAAGCATCCAGAAAAGAAACAACTTATTGTGTCGAGCCAATTCCATCCGGCGCTGCACAAAAAAGAATTGACGGCCGCATCATGCAATTGGTTTTTTCATTTTGGCCAAGACCGTAGGCGTTGTTTTTCTGAAGAGGTCGGCGATGAGTCCGGACCGATGGAAAGCGATGCCGAGGGATTGGCCAACAAAGTTCCGCAAGGATTTTTTTGCTCTGCCCGCGTCCGTTATCGCCAACCGCTCGTGAAGTGCGAAGTCACCATGCTCAACAGCGGTCGAGTGCGTGTGATTTTTGACGAACCACAGCGCGCCGTAACCCCGGGTCAGTCCATTGTGTTTTACAATGGAGAGTCCTTCGACAGCGCTCAGGACATGGAGATGCTCGGCGGCGGGATTATTGAATAAAAACAGACAGAGATGATATTCTCTGTGTAACTCGTCTTTAAGTTGATGGTTTGATAGGATGATTGAAGAGACCTCTGCAAAACTGCGTCTTTTCGGTTCACGGGCACCCGTCCACCCCATTCACCGTACATTTCAGTACGGCTCATGGGGCTGGACAGCCCGTTCACCGAAAATCCATCAGTTTTTCAGAGGTCTCTGAACTATGAAGCGTCGAACGACAAAACGGCTCTGGGCGGTGATGTGCGTGATCGTCTTAATCGGCATGCTATTTTTCACGTCCCAGTCCGGATTTTAAGTGTTTTTATATGGCTCGCTTATCTTGAGGGACCTCTGCAAAAGTCGCTTCCGGCCTGAAAGCGGTTATGTTTCCCGGCTGCGTCGTCAGGATTCCTCAATGATATGGCGATATCATTTCCGGAATCCTTCCTCGCATCCGGAAAACATTCCTCGCTTTCATCCTGAAATGGACTTTTGCAGAGATCCCTTGGGTCTGTCGCCGAATGTGCTTTTGAAGCGAAACGGCTGAATTTCGAGATAGAATCGTTGAATAAATTTTGAGGTTTATCTGTAGATAAGCCGAAAAATTTTGAAACGATTATAGCCGAAATTCAGACATTACAGCCAAAATGACATTCGACGACAGACCCATATTGGGCGGTCCGGATAAAAACAGTTTCATGATGAAGGAATGGCGCGTTACCGAGCCGATCAGCGAAGAAGTGAAACAGCAATTTCCGGAAATCCATCCGGTCATTTTGCAGTTGCTTTGGAACCGTGGTTTTCGCACGCAGGAGCAGATGGATATTTTTTTGCATCCGGACTGGAGCCGCGATACACACTCGCCGCATTTATTCCGACACATGACCGAAGCGGTCGCGCGCGTGTTTCTCGCACTCGAGAATCGCGAGGTCATCACCGTGCACGGAGACTATGACGCGGATGGCGTGTGTGGCACGGCCGTGCTTGTGCATACCATAAGGATGATCGCGAAGCGTCTGTCGTTTGATCCATCGCTTGTGAAGTTTTATCTTCCACATCGCGAGAAGGATGGATACGGTGTCTCGATTAAGACGGTCGAAGAATTGTGCGAGCAAGAAAAAACCAACCTGCTCATCACAGTGGATTGCGGCATCAGCAACGGACAGACGCTTTCTCGCGGGCATGAACTTGGGATGGACGCGATCGTGTGCGACCATCATGTTATGCCGGAAACGCTTCCGGAGCGCGCCATTTTGATCCATCCGCTCGTTCCGGATGAAACGTATCCAAACAAACATTTGTGCGGCACCGGGGTCGCGTTCAAATTCGCCTGTGCGCTTATTGAAGAGGCGCGAAAGCGTGGGGCTGATTGCGCCGAAGGGTGCGAAAAGTGGTTGTTGGATTTGGTGGCGATCGCGACCGTAACCGACATGATGCCGCTTGATGGAGAGAATCGGACGCTCGAATCGTATGGCCTGCTTGTGCTGAACAAGACGCGTCGTCTCGGATTGCGCTGGCTGTTAAATATAGCCGGAGTGAAAAAAGGAGCCGCGGATGTGTTCACCGTCGGGTTCCAAATCGGGCCGAGGTTGAACGCGGCCGGACGCATGAACCATGCGAACATGGCGCTCCATTTGTTGCTTGAGGAAGATGATGCAAAGGCGCGCGAGCTTGCCGAAGAATTGCACCGCACCAACGCAGCGCGCCAGCAGGCCTCGGAAATCGTGTATCAAGAAGCGCGTCGCGCTATCGAGGCGCAAAAGAACGACAAACTACTTGTCGCAGTCGGTGACGGATGGCCCGCTGGATTAGTCGGGCTTGTTGCCTCGAAACTCGTAAACGAATTTTACAAACCAGTGCTTGTAATCGGAAAAACCGAAGAGGCGTATGTCGGCTCCGGCCGCAGTATCGAAGGGTTCAACATTATGTCTGTTTTGCGTGCGGCCAAATCCGTTCTGACAAAGTTCGGCGGTCATCCGCAAGCCTGCGGATTTTCCATCCATGGAGATGACAAACTTGAACAGGCGATCAAGATGATGAAAGTGTACGCCGATTCGCAGTTGACAGGCATCTCGATCACGCCGCGCGTAAAGATTGATGCGGAAGTTCCGTTCGATCAGATAGATTGGGATTTGTACGGCACGCTTGAAGTGTTTGCGCCGTTCGGCGAGGGGAATCCGCGGCCGTTGTTTTTCGCGCGCCAGCTCGAAGTATATGGGATGGACGCGGTCGGGAACGACGGCAAACACCTGCGCCTGACGGTACGCTCTCCGCGTGGTAAACTGTGGAAGCTGATCGGCTTCCGGCTTGGGGATTGGCTTCCAAAACTTCGGCTCGGACAGCGACTCGATGTGGCATACGAAGTCGGAGTGAACGACTGGAATGGTCAGCGTCAATTGCAATTCAAGATTTCCGATTTGCGGTTTTCAGAGTAAAAAAGCGTTAGGGCGTGAGGCTCTAGGTTTTAGGCTTTAGTTTTTATGTCCAAAATCATCCGACTTTACACGGACGGCGGAGCGAGAGGGAATCCGGGACCAGCAGGTTCGGCCGCAGTTTTGAAATCGTTTGAACACAGCAAAGAGGGCGAGACGATTGCCACCGCGTCAAGATACCTCGGCGAAGCGACGAACAATCAAGCCGAGTACATGGCGCTCATCATCGGATTGCAAAAGGCAAAAGCGCTCGGATATGAAGTCGTTGATGTCTTGATGGATTCCGAGCTCATCATCAAGCAAATGAAAGGGGAATATCGGGTCAAGAATCCTGACTTATCAAAACTCTTTCTTGAAGTTTGGAATTTGCGCCAAGGATTTTCAAAAGTGGATTTTCATCACATCCCGCGCGAAAAGAATACCGAGGCGGATGCGCTTGTGAATCAGACGATTGATGCGCATGTGTGATATACTATCCGCATATGGGATTATTCGGAGGAAAAAAACAATCGAGCTATCTTGGAGTTGACATCGGAGCGAGCGGCATCAAAATCGTTGAGCTTGCGAACGAGAAAGGCCGTGCAAAATTGTTGACGTATGGATATTCCGAGCTGACGAACGACATCGGTGCGTCTCCATTTGACGATTTGAAAGCCGCGGCCGCGACGCTTGCTGATATCTGCAAGCAGGCGGGCACGACGACGGTTCGCGCGCTTGCCGGATTGCCATCCTCGCAATTATTTTCGACGATCGTTGCCGTGCCAAGACAAAAGAATGAACGTGAAATGCGGCCTCTTATTGACGCGCAGATTTCCAAAGTCACACCATTGCCGCTTTCGGAAATGGTCGTGTATTCGACATTTATTGATGATATCAATCCGTTGCCAGTTGCTCCGAAAGGCGCGTCGGTCCCATCACCTCGGAGCGAGTATGTGCGCGTGCTTGTGACCGGCGGCGCAAAGGCGCTCATCCAAAAATATATTGAGGTTTTCAAGCTCGCCAAGTTGAAATTGATTGCGATTGATGCAGAGCCATTTGCCCTGACGCGAGCCTTGATCGGAAAGGATCGCACGGCTGTTGCGCTCGTTGATATAGGATTCAAGCGCACGAACATCACGATTGTCGAAAAGGGAATTCCATTTTTGACGAGGAGCATTAATGTAGGCGGAGCCTCGGTTACAAAACGGATTATAGAAACAGCGGGTATTTCCCAAAGTGACGCCGAGCAGATGAAGCGCGATCTTAAGTCTTTGGGAAACGGCGGTTCCACATTGCCGCCGGCCATCGAGGCTGTCATTCAGCCCATCGTGAACGAGATTCGCTATTCTTTTCAGCTTTATGCGAACATGGAATTGACGGATGTAAAAAAAGTGGAGAAGGTGATCGTCACCGGCGGGTCCGCGCACTTGCCGTATGTTCCGGAATATATGGCCTCCCAACTCAATTTGAATGTTTATCGAGGCGATCCGTGGGCACGTGTGGCATATCGGTCCGAGCTTCGGCCGGTGTTGGATGATATCGGTCCGCGGATGAGCGTGGCGATCGGATTGGCTATGCGGGATATTGAGTAGTTTATTAGGCGTTAGGCTCTAGGCGTTAGGGAGTTAGGGATTTAAAGAAAATATGAAAGCCTAAATCCCTAAAGCCTAAATCCCTAAAGCCTAAAGCCTAAAGTCCAAATATGAAATCTCAAAATGGTTTCACCAAAGTCGAAATTCTTGCGGTTATCGGGATCGTCGTTGTCACGAGCGCGCTTGCCGCGTTTGCCGTGAATGCGGCGCGCGTCAAGCAAAGAGATGCCGTGCGTTTGTCGAATGTGCGGCAGATTCAGTCCGTGCTTGAAAATTTTTTTAATGAAGCGAACGCATATCCAGGCGGTGAAGACATTCCGCTCGGAGATGCCGCCGTGAGCGCTTGTCTTGGCACGGGCGGATTCAAAGCGGATTGCGGCGGGGATCAAACCGTATTTTTGAAAATTGTGGCCGGGACGATCCCGACAGGATTAAAACATCGGTCAACCTGCGGCCAGCCGGCACGAGACGCGTTTTGCTATTCGGTTCGTGAAGGCGGCGGAAATTATGCGATTCAATTTGAACTTGAAAGCTCTGTCGCTCAGGCTGGCATTGTGAAAGGATTGAATTGCGCTCTTCCGAGCGGAATCAAGGCCGGTCCGTGTCTGTGAGGCGTTGGGAGTATGGCATGAAGCAAGACATGAAAAACATTCGTCATTGCGAGGAATGAACGAAGTGAACGACGGAGCAATCTTTTTATGGCATTATTGTTTTTAGTATTCGGACTTGTAATCGGGAGTTTTTTGAATGTCGTCATTTTACGAACGCAGAAACAGGAGTCTCTTCTTGGTCGTTCGCATTGTCCGTTTTGTAAAAAGACGCTTGGTTTCATGGAGTTGGTTCCGATCTTGAATTTTTTGGCTTTGCGCGGGAAGTGTCGGTTTTGCGCCACGAAAATTTCATGGCAGTATCCGCTGGTCGAGTTTGCGACCGCTCTTTTGTTTCTGCTTGCATTTTTACGGTTTGAACAAGGATGGTTTTTACCAACCGGATTTTCTTCCGAAATGTTTTGGATCTTTCTCGCGCGAGATTTCATTGCCCTGTCATTTTTGATTATCTTGTTTGTCTCGGACTTCAAATACGGTCTTCTTCCGGATCGGTTTACGCTTCCGTCAATCGTGATATTTGTGGGGATGAATCTTTGGCTCGGAATGGCATGGCCATCCATTCTTTTTGGCGGAGTTGCCATCGGCGGATTTTTTGCCGTGCAATATTTTCTTTCCAGAGGCCGATGGATCGGAGCAGGAGATATTCGTTTTGGAGTTTTGATGGGCGCGCTTCTTGGATTTGCAAACGGAATCGCGGCATTGTTTTTGTCTTACTTGATCGGTGCGGTGTTTGCCTTGTTTTTACTCGCGCGGAGGCGCGTCGGCCTTAAAACGGAAATTCCATTCGGTACATTCCTCGCGATAGCTACGACCATCGTTCTTCTTACCGACGCATGGTTCGCGCATTGGTATCTCTCGCTGTTTTGACAATCGTTCGAGAAGCGGTTAGATTGTATAGAGACCTTTTCAGAGGAGAAAAAACCATGAGAAAGTTGAGGAAGTTCTTTGTCGTTTTCGGCCTTGCAGCGTTTGCCGTGGGGTGTCTGCGAGTTCAAAGATTACCGGATGGGTCGCCCAACTACGGCGGAGTCACATCTTCGCGCGATGTGATTGAGCTTCAAAATTCGGCCGTGATTATGAGAGCCGTGCGCGAGGCGAACCGGAATGGTCAGCCTGTGAGTGCGATGTTCGATGGCCAAGGCGGCGGTTCGGTACAGGTCGGGCAGTATGGGTACGGGATTTATCCCGGAGAATACTGGAACAACGATCAACATTTTGCGGCAAGCGCGGCGCGTTCGGCGCAAGTGTGGGCCGAGCAAGTCGCGGCCGAGCAGCCGATTCCTGTGCCTGCCAGCCGATTCGAACGACGTGAATTGTTCGATCCGGAGGTCCTGCGCCAAACTGAACAACCAAAGTCGTTCAGGCGAGTCGAGAGCGGCCGGCAAGCCGTGTGTTGCGGCAATCTCGAGCCAAGGGTCGAGACTCTCGAGGTTGTTGCAAAACAGGTGATCAAAAGGGCCGTGGCACGCAAGAAAGAGGCCGCGGCAGCCAAGGCAACGCCGGCCGGAATAACACCGACCAGAAAGTGACATCTGACATCTCTTTCGTTCTCTTGCCCTCTATTCGGGGGCTTTTTTGTTTGGTACAATCCTCACAAGCGATTATGGGTCTACCCGACCGGACGACAATGCAAAATTCGGTCGTTCGGGCAGGTGATTGATGTCATCAACAACCAACTGTCGGTTATTTTTATGACAAAACAAAATGCCGAAAATCGCATGAAGGATCTCCGGAAAGCGATTGACGACTATCGTTATCAGTATCATGTTCTCGACAAGCAGCCGATTTCTGATGCGGCGTTGGATTCCTTGAAGCACGAATTATATAAACTTGAGCAAGAATTTTCGGAGTTAATCACACCGGATTCGCCGACCCAGCGCGTCGGAGGCAAACCGCTTGAAAAGTTTGAAAAGGTTGCGCATCGCCGCCGAATGCTCTCGATGGAGGATGTGTTCACGCCAGAGGAGTTTGAAGAGTGGTACGATCGGGTGAGACGGCTTGCCGAACGTCCGAAGCTTGAGATGTTTTGTATGCCGAAAGTGGATGGGCTCGCGGTTTCGCTTACTTACGAGGACGGATTGTTCACGATGGGCTCAACGCGCGGTGACGGAACAATCGGAGAAAATGTCACGCAAAATTTGAAGACGGTCGAGGCTATCCCGCTCGGTTTGAAAGAGCCGAAAGGATTTACGCTTCCAAAAGTGCTCGAGGTTCGCGGTGAGATTTATTTGCCGATTAAAGAGTTTGAAAAGCTGAATAAAGAGCAGGAGAAGAAAGGCGAAACTGTTTTTGCAAACCCGCGCAACGCGGCCGCCGGTTCCATCCGCCAGCTCGATCCAACGATTGCCGCTTCGCGCCATCTGCGGTTTATGGCTTGGGATTTGGTAACTGGACTCGGGCAAAAAACACAGGAGGAGGAATGGGACTTGCTTGTGCAAATGGGATTTCGTCCGACGCCGGAATCCGCGCGTTGTCGGTCGTTCGAAGAGATTCACGCGCACTGGAATCATCTTCAGAAAAAACGCGACCGCATCGGATTTTGGATTGATGGCATGGTGGCACGCGTGAACGAGAACGAAATTTACGAGCGCTTGGGAATCGTCGGAAAGACGCCGCGCGCGCTTGTCGCATGGAAGTTTCCGGCCGCTGAAGTGACGACGGTCGTGAAGGATATTCAGTGGTTCGTCGGACGCACCGGCACGCTTACCCCTGTCGCGGTCGTCGCTCCTTCATGGATCGGAGGGACGACCGTTACCCACGCTTCGCTTCATAATTTGGATGAGATCAGGCGGCTTGATGTGCGCGTGGGTGACACGGTTGTTTTATACAAGGCCGGCGAAATCATTCCGAAAGTGAGAGAGGTCATAAAATCGCTCCGGCCGCGCGGCACAAAAGAGACGGTTTCCCCGACATTGTGTCCGGTTTGCGGCTCAAAAGTCGTGCGTCAGACAGGTGAAGTGGCCATTATATGCTCGAATCCGCGATGTTTTGCTCAAGACCGTGAAGTCATTTTGCATGCGGCGCGTGCGTTTGGGATTGACGGCATTGGCCCGCAAACCGTGTCCGCTTTGCTTGAAAATAACCTTATACACCGCGCGCCGGATTTGTTTGCTCTCACATTTGACGATCTGCGAGGGATTGAAAGATTCGCGGATGTCTCATCCAAAAAACTTGTGGACGAGATTCAGGCGCGGCGCAAGATTTCGTTCGCGAATTTCATCGTGGCACTCGGAATCCGAAATGTCGGAGAAGAAACCGCCTATGATTTGGCGCATCATTTTCGTTCGCTTGAGGCGCTCGTCAAGGCGACGCGCGCGGATGATCAGGATGTGTCGAACATCGGCGAGATCGTGGCGGACAGTCTATTTTCGTTTTTCGGAAACCGGACAAACCAGTCGCTTGTCGAATCGTATTTGAAAAACGGTGTGGAGATCGTTTATCCACCTAAGCAGAAGCAGACCGCGTTTACCGGGAAGAGCGTTGTACTAACCGGTGCACTCTCATCTCTCACACGCGAGGAGGCGAAGAGCCGCGTGCGCGAAGCCGGCGGAGATGTTTCTTCATCTGTCAGTAAGGAAACAGATTTTGTTTTAGCCGGGAACGATCCCGGATCAAAATTTGACAAAGCGAAAAAGCTCGGCGTGCGCATCTTGTCCGAAGCCGAGTTCTTGCGTATGCTTGGACATGATTGATACAGCCTTTAGCTTTTAGCCTTTGGCTCAAGCCAACCGCTAATTGCTAGAGCTTAAATCCCTAACGCCCTAACGCCCTAACGCCTGTGCTCTCAACGAACGAAGTCAAACACATTGCGGCGCTGTCGCGTTTGCGCCTTTCTGACGAGGATGTGGAGAAATATCGGGGTCAACTCGAGGCGATTTTAGAGTATGTGGACAAACTTCGAGAATTGGATACCTCTGGCGTGCCCGAAGTCGCGCGCGGCATCGAGGCAACGAATGTATTTCGCGATGATCTCGTCGAGTTGTGCGATCCGGACACGCGCGAGCGCATTTTGAAAGCGTTTCCTCGCCGTTCTGGCGACTTGCTCCAGGTGCAGGCGGTGTTCGGTGAGCGCGGATTGTAGGTTTATGAAGTAGTAACGGTTCTCGTCATTGCGAGGAGCGAGTAAGACGAGCGATGAAGCAATCTTATGTCATTTCTGTCTATTAAAGAAATAAAAGATTCAATTTTGGATAAAAAATTTTCCTGCGAGGAGATCGTTTCTTCTTGTCTTGAAACGATTGCGTCCAAAAACGAGGATATGAACGCGCTTTTGAGCGTGGAAAAAGATGCGGCGTTTGCGCAGGCGAAATTGATTGATCAAAAAGTCGCCTCCGGAAAAGAGCTCGGGCCGCTTGAGGGAGTCCCGATTGCGATCAAGGATAATATTCTTGTAAAAGGGTGGAGGGTTTCGGCCGGATCCAAAATTCTCGAAAATTATGTGGCGGTCTACGACGCGACGGTTATCGCACGCCTCAAAAACGCGGGCGCCATCCTGATCGGCCGCGCGAATATGGACGAGTTTGCTATGGGGTCCTCGACAGAGACTTCGCATTTCGGTCCGACGAAAAATCCATGGAACAAAAAATGCGTTCCTGGCGGCTCAAGCGGCGGATCTGCGGCCGCCGTGGCCGCAGGATTCGTTCCTTGCGCTCTCGGAACGGATACCGGCGGGTCGGTGCGACAGCCAGCCTCGCTCTGCGGGGTTGTCGGGCTCAAGCCGACGTACGGCCGAGTTTCGCGGTACGGCGCGATCGCCATGGCATCCAGCTTGGATCAGATCGGGGTTCTCGCGCGCACGGTCGAGGATGTCGCTCGTGTGATGCAAGTGATTGAGGGGCAGGATCCAAAGGATGCGACGAGTGTTGAGCTTGCGAGTACGAGCGTTGCCGAGCTCATCACAAAAAATGTCAAGGGCTTGCGTATCGGATTGCCAAAAGAATATTTTGTCGATGGCATGGACGCGGGCGTAAAAAAGGCTGTAATGGAGGCTGTTAAAACGCTTGGGAAATCCGGAGCGGAAATTGTTCATGTTTCGCTCCCGCATGCCGAATACGCGCTTGCGGCGTATTATATTGATCAGCCGGCCGAGGCGAGTTCGAATCTCGGACGATACGACGGAATGCGTTACGGATTTTCCGCCTCCGGAGATTCACTGCTCGACAGTTATGAATTGTCGCGCGGCGAAGGATTCGGACCAGAAGTCCAGCGCCGCATTATGCTCGGCTCTTATGTGCTGTCAAAAGGATATTACGACGCGTATTACCGAAAGGCGATGCAGACGCGGTCGCTGATTCAGAAGGATTTTGTCGAAGCGTTCAAGGATGTGGATGTGATTGCGGCGCCGACTTCGCCGTCGGTTGCGTGGAAAATCGGAGAGAAATTTGATGACCCGCTTACGATGTATCTTTCGGATATTTATACGATTTCCGTGAACCTCGCCGGTATTCCGGCCATTTCGGTTCCGTGCGGGTTTGTAAAAGGATTGCCTGTCGGATTGCAGTTTATGGGCAAGCTGTTCGACGAGGCGACGCTTTACCGCGTTGGCGCCGCGTACCAGAGTCTCACGGATTGGCATACGCGGATGCCGTAGTTAAACGTAGCTTGTAGCTGGTAGCTTGTAGCTGGTAGGAAAAAAATTTCTACAAGCTACAAGCTACAAGTTGTGATTCCCTACATTTTTGCGACAACAATTCACCTCGGTCCGGTCCCAATTCAAGTCTGGGGACTTTTCGTGGCGCTCGGCATCTTGGCCGGTTCTTGTATCTCGGCGCGGCGCGCGAAAGGGAAGGGGCTTTCGACGCAAGTCGTGTGGGATGTCGTCGGATGGATGCTCCTGGCCGCGTTTATCGGCGCGCGGCTGTTTCATGTCTTTGTTTATTTGCCGAAATATTATGTATCGCGGCCGGCCGAATGGTTTGCTGTTTGGGATGGCGGATTTTCGTTCATCGGCGGATTGCTCGCGGCCGCCACTGTCGGAATTTTGTTTTTGCGCAAGCGCAAGCTAGATGTATGGGCATATGCTGATGTCATTGCTTTCGGCCTCCCGATCGGATATGCGATCGGCCGAGTCGGATGTTTTTTCATTCACGACCATCCAGG
>CAZPPQ010000026.1:0-11770 GCA_964588505.1 uncultured Gammaproteobacteria bacterium
CATGGGAAAGCGAGTCAATTTCTTCGAGAGGAGAAGTTGCCCAAAATCTGAAATCCAAACTTTCCGAGACGCAGGAGAAGCTAGACCGGCTTGTGTCGCTCTACTTGGACGGCGATATTGAACGCGACTTGTATCTCGTGAAGAAAGACACTCTCCTGCGTCAAAAAGCGAAGCTGGAGGAAAGTTTGGGAGATTTTGGGCAACAGGGAAAGAATCGGCTCGAACCCTTGCGGAGTTTCGTTTTGTCCTTGAAAGAAGCGGAAAAAGTGGCGCAAACAAAAAATTACGCCGAATGGCGCAACTTTTTCCGTTCTCTCGGCTCTAACCCCGAAATCAAGGACAAAACGCTTTCAATCAATTGGGGCGAACTCTGGGATTTTACGGCGAAAACAAAAGCGGATTTTGCCCTGCGGAGCGCGGCGTACTCGCCGCGCGGAGCAGTCAATTCCGACAAAGTTAGTTTTGGTGCGGACGAGAGGACTCGAACCTCCAAGCCCTTGCGGGCGCTAGCCCCTCAAGCTAGTGCGTATACCAATTCCGCCACGTCCGCATATAATTAGAATGCTCTACATTCATCTTTCATAACATTTTCGCTTCCTTTCAAGATGAAATCTTGACACATTATTCATCTTACAGAGCCTCTTTTACAATGTTTTTAATTTCTTTACAGAAATTTTTCCGCCCCCCTCGACATTCTCTTTAAGGGATCTCTGCAAAAGTCCATTCCAGGATGAAAGCGAGGAATGTTTTCCGGATGCGAGGAAGGATTCCGGAAATGATATCGCCATATCATTGAGGAATCCTGACGACGCAGCCGAGAAACATAACCGCTTTCAGGCCGGAAGCGACTTTTGCAGAGGTCCCTTAATGCTTTTCCTCCATTTCGGAGTGTGCCGATGATACCCCAAGTACAGAAACTCTTCAAGCAACTCGTCTCAATCCTCAAATAATCTTCCCTTTCCAGAAATAACTTTTAGAATCCCGGGCTCAATACCAACATCAAACCGAGAACCCCCCATCTCCTCCCCGTCCACCAAAAGTCTAAACATCTCTTCGCTTTTCATTGTCATGGCCGCGGCCGGCATCACGCTCACTCCGACCTTTCTCCCTCCCAACACCCCTTTCCACCCGCGCGGCAATCGAACCCGTATCACGGTCTCGAGAGCCCCATCGCATGGGTGAGCAACTCCGACCTCGGCCTCTGCGTCATCCATGGCCACATTGCGTATGGAAAGCGACGACGGATGATTCACGAACATCCGGTATGCGTCGCCGAACGCGATGGATCCGACGAACCGCGGAATCTCGACCGAGATCAAAAATCGTTTCCCGTTGATCACTCCCACATCCGCGTTCTCGAGAATACGAGAGGACAAAACATCGCAAGCCGGCAGTCCGACCGGAAGGCCGAACACTTTTGCAATAATTCCCGGCTCACCGAGAGGAATCATTCCGAACGTAACGCGGTGTTCGACTATCACCTCTAACACTCGCCGGACCGTCGCGTCGTTTCCAACGACAATTACGGTCTTTACTCCGCGACGCAATTCATCGCGCACGGTCTCCTCCACATCCCGAAACAGCGCGAGGCGCGCCACTTTGCCAGCGATCCCAAGGTCTGTCAAACGATTCTCGATCTGTAATAATTCCTTTTCAAATCGCTTGTTCTGCACGAATTCATCGTAAATGTAGAAATACACACAACTTATGCTTCCTCTTCTTCATCGTCCTCATCATCTTTTCCGCACTCCATCGTCACATGCCCGTGAATCGCGGCTCCAGGGGCCACGGAAAGAACCTTTACTTCGATGTCGCCGATAACGCGAGAGGTCTCGAGTAGTTCAAGCCTGCCAGCAACGCTCACATTTCCCTCGATCACGCCGGCAACCACGGCTGAATCCGCCGCAACGCTCGCATGGATACGCGCGCTTTCCCCGACTTTGAGCGCGGCCGCGGTCTTGATCGAACCGCTTACTTCTCCATCAATAATGACATCCCCCTGACTCACAAAATCCCCCTCCACTTTCACCCCCTGCGCTATGATGGTCTCTTGGTTGCCGCTGTGTGATGCCATAGAATAAGAATTACATTTCTTTGATTGGTTGAATTCCGAGAAGCCGGAGCCCGTTTTCCAAAACTTGAGCCACGGATTTCACCAGTCCAAGACGCTCTGCCGCAAGCTCTGCGCCATGCGCTTTCAAAACCGGCGACGCTTCGTAAAACTCGGAAAATGTCTTACAAAGGTCAAACAAATACTGCGGAAGGGCCGAAAGATGGTATGTAGTTCCAACAGTAAACACCGTATCCGAATACCGAGATAAAAGCGAGATTAGGTGGCGCTCGACCGGAGATGTTAGGTGCGTTCCGGAAAACAAATGCTTCGCCTTTTTTCCCTTTTTCAAAATGCTCTGGATGCGGGCAAAACTGTACAAAAGATACGGTCCGGTACACCCGTCGAATGACAATGCTTCTTTCGGATCAAACGTGATGACCTTATCAAGGTCCTGCTTCAACATCCCGAACCGAATCGCGGCAAACGCGATGGCACGCGCCGCCTTTTCGATTTTCTTTTCATCCCAATCCGTATGGCGGGATTTTGTCTCTTCACGAGCTCCGGCAATCATCTGATCACGGAACGCCTCGTACCGCACGATATTCCCTTTGCGTGAAGACATGGCACCGTCTTTCAATGTCACGAATTCGTAAGAAATGTGCGCGAGCTCCTTTTCGAATCCGATTTTCTTCAACGTCGCGAACAACTGGCGCATGGCAAGCGACTGCCGCGCGTCAACCACATACAAACTCCTCATTGGCTCGTAATCCTCGTTCTTGCGGAACGCGAGCGCCAAATCCTTGGCATTGTAAAGCAATGTGCCGTCGGATTTCACAAGCAAATTGACCCCAAGTCCGTCGGCCTGCAAATCCACAATCCACGCCCCCTCGCTGTGCACGATGATTCCATTCTTAATCAAATCTTCGATCAGCCTTTTCGTCCGCCCGATCAATTCGCTCTCGTGATACCAAACATCAAGCGTCAATCCGACTTCTTTGAACACAAATTTCATGTAGGCGAGAGACCATGCCCGCGTCTTTTTCCAAAGAGAAACGAGCGGTCCTTTCATTTCTTCCAAATCACGATAAATGGCGGAAATTTCCGCCTTCACGTTCGGTTGCTCTTCCGCGGCCTTTGTCGCGTCCGCGTATGCCTTTCCCAAAAACGATATTCGCTCCTCTTTTGCTGGAGTCTCGGCAGTATGAAAATTTTTGATACCCCAAAGGCAAGTCGCGACATGGGCACCGAGATCATTGATGTAGGTCGCCGAAATGACATCATATCCGATCGCCTTCAAAACATTCACCAGCTCCTGACCAACGAAAAAATTCCGCAGGTGTCCGACATGGATATCCTTGTGCGTGTTCGGTTGGGCAAACTCGATCATCACTTTTTTCCCGTCGCCGGCTTTCGAACATCCGTACGACGCGCCTTGGGAAGCGATCTCTTCGAGTACCGCGCTTCCAAACGTTCCCTCGTCAAGAAAAAAATTAACATACGGGCCGGCAGCCGTGATGGACTTGATTGATCCTTTCGGCCCGATCTTTGCCGCAATTTCATTTGCAAGCTCGGAGGGATTCCGCTTCAGTCCTTTCGCAAGAGTAAAACACGGGAACGAAAAGTCCCCGAGCTTTTGGTCCGGCGGCGCGCTCAAATCCGCGACCGTCGGCGTGAACTCTTTGCCGACCGCCTTTTTCAATTCTTGCAGAATCTCCTGTTGCGCCTGCTGACGGACGTACATATTATAGGCATTGAAGGTACTAGGGATTTAGACATTAAACGAGACGGACAAAAAACCGCTTTCCTTTTTGAATAACCGCTCCGGCGGAAACTTCTGCATTGATGTCAGAGACGACTTTTCCTTCTACTTTTACTCCGCCTTGTTCGACTTGCCGGCGCGCCTCCCCTTTTGATTTCACGATCTTTGATTCGACGAGAACATCAATCACTTTCTTGCGCCCTTTGATCTTAAGCTCGATCATTTCTTCCGGAATTTCTTTCGCTTGAAACATCTTTTTGAATCCTTCCGCGGCTCTTGCCGCCTCCTCTTTACCGAAAAAGAACGAAACGATTTCGCGCGCCAGACGGTCTTTTGCATCGCGCGGATTGAGCGCGCCGGAATCTAATCGTTTACCGAGATCCTGAATTTCCACAAGCGGCACATCTGTCAAAAGCGTCAAATAATGAACGATGGAACCATCCGGGATAGACATGACTTTTCCATACATCTCATACGGCGCGTCTTCCAACGCGATGATATTGCCGAAACTCTTTGACATTTTTCGCGCGCCGTCCGTTCCCTCAAGAAGAGAAACCGTCAATACATCCTGCTCCGGCATTCCGTATCGCCGCTGGATGCGGCGGCCCATCAGCACATTCAATAATTGATCGCGCCCGCCGATCTCAACATCCGCCTTGGTGACGACGGAATCGTACCCCTGCATAATCGGATAGGTGAGTTCAATAGCAGACAAAGGATGCTCCGGGTCATCTACCCGAGCCCGAAAATCCTCGCGTTGCAACACTTGTTGCACGGTCACAAGAGACGTGAGAGCGAGAAAATCGGATGCCGACATCGGAAAATACCATTCCCCGTTATGACGGACCTCGAGGGTATCCATATTGAGAATCTTTGCCGCCTGTTCAAGATAGGTTTTTTGATTCTCGATCACCTGTTCTTTTGTAAGCTGGGCGCGGGTTTCACTTCGACCGGTCGGGTCGCCGATCATCGCAGTAGCGTCGCCTACGATTAAAATGGCTTGGTGACCGAGATCTTGAAATTGCCGAAGTTTCATCAACGGGACAACGTGCCCTAAATGAAGATGCGGAGATGTCGGATCAATGCCGAACTTGACCCGCAATCGGCGGCCGGACAACAGTTGTTGGCGTAAATGATCGGCAACGACGACATCTACAACACCACGTGTCAAAACTTCTTCAATGGCTGATAAGTCTGGGACAACAAGTTTCATAGTGCGTAAATCTTAGCAAAACAAGGCCACCTTGACAACCAGCGCGTTGTGTAAAAAAGTCATATTCCATAAACTTGAAAAAGAGGAGGTGAGACTGTGCTGCGACCAGCCGAATTGAATCTGTCAGACAGCCGTGTTCCAATTGAACTCGGCCCGAATGAGGACATTAACAGTCGAACTGTAGGATTTCGCATGAGCGACGAGGAATTCGCTCGGCTTGCGGCAGAAGCAGATCGGATCATCCGTCCCTTCATCCATGCGGGGTGTCCCGGGGTTCCGGCCGCGATAAGAAATCTCGTCTTTGAACCTGACGCGAAAACCTAGCTCGCTTCCGGCTCCCATCCGAAATGAATCAATCTCCGGAGCAACCAGCGGGATCCGACCGGCGATAAAAGAGAGTCTGTATTGCTCGGCCAAAGAGGAAACGGCCGTCTCAATTTCACGCTGATCCTCGACAATATGGATTGGGCGCATGCCGCGCGCGCGTTGTGCGTCAATCATCATAAACTTTCAAGCTGTCTTTTCATTTCTTTCTGCTTCTGTTCTGCCTCGGTCTTCTTCGCGCGCATCGCCTCCACCACCTTCGTCGGCGCTTTGGCAATAAACTCCGTATTCGCGAGCTTCGCCTCGGCCGAAACAATGTATGACTTCAGCTCTTCCAACTCTTTTTCAAGACGAGAACGTTCTTTTTTTGCGTCCACGGTGCCGCCGATTTCCACATGAATCGTCACATCGCCGATGACCGCTGTCGCGGCAGGATATGGAAACACTGGCCGTCCTTTGAACCCGAGACAACAAAGACGAGACAGCGCGACAATGACGGACCCATTCTCTTCCAGCATCTTTCCATTGAATCCGATGTCAAAATTCGCTTCAATTTCCCGAGCCGGCTCGATACGGGATTGCGAACGGATATTTCGGATTGCCACAATAATGTCTCTGACAAGCTGAAAATCCTCTTCTGCCTTTTCGTCACGAACGCTTTCGACTTTCGGCCAATCATGAATCATCAGAAAATCCGCGCTCCCGCCCATCCCAACCTCCCCTCTGGCAGGGGAGGACGCGACATTAAACTGTTTCCAGATTTCCTCGGTTACAAACGGCATAAACGGGTGCCAGAGCGCGAGCAGACGTTCAAGAATGAACACTAAAATTATTTCGGTCGAAACTTTTATATTTTCGTCCGCGCGCTGAACCTTGGCGATTTCCAAATACCAATCCGCAAACTCGGACCAAGTAAAATCGCGAAGCAGTTCGCCGGCCGCGGAAAAATCATACGATTCAAGAAATGACGTGACACGTTCTGTCACAAAAGCGAAACGGCTCAAGATCCACCGGTCGGCAAGGGTCACGGGCTTCGATGCGGCTCCCACCCCACTAAATCCCCCCTCGGGCATGGGGGAACACGGCTGGTCAACGCTCGAAAGCACGAATCGTGAGATGTTCCAGAGCTTGTTCGTAAAATTTCGAAAACCGGCAATTTTCTCCTCGGAGAGTTTTGAATCATTCCCGGGAGATGTCCCAAGTACGAGCGACAAGCGTGTCGCGTCCGCGCCGTACTTTTTGATCATCTCGACCGGATCAATCACATTGCCGAGTGATTTCGACATCTTTCTTCCCTGTTCATCACGCACTAAGCCGTGCAGATACACGGTCTTGAACGGCGTCTCTCCGAGCGCGTACTCGCTCATCAAAATCATACGCGCCACCCAGTGGAAAAGAATGTCGTAGCCGGTTTCAAGCACGGTCGTAGGATGATATGTCTCAAAATCTTCCGTTTTTCCCGGCCATCCGAGCGTTGAAAATGTCCAAAGCCCGGCGCTGAACCATGTGTCGAGCGTGTCCGGATCCTGCTCCCAGTTTTCGCTTTGCGGGGGTTCAGCTCCTATAGAGGTCTCATCGAACCTGTCAGACCTATACCACACAGGCACACGGTGTCCAAACCAAAGCTGACGGCTGATGCACCAATCGCGCAAATTATCAATCCAATGAAAATATGTCTTCTCAAACCGCTCCGGTAAAATCTTCACTTTGCCGGAGCGGACCGCATCCTGCATCAAAGATTTCAATGTAACCGTCTTTCCATCTTTCTTGAACTCTTTTGTCACGTTTACGAACCACTGAAGTTTCGGCAATGGTTCGATCACCCCGCCCGTACGCTCGGCCGTGGATAAATTTTGTGTCACGACTTCTTCCTTCTCGAGTAAATTTTGTTCTCGAAGCCATGCGACGATCGTTTCGCGCGCCTCGAGCACCGTCTTCCCGGCGACTAGCGAACCCGCGGGCGGCATCATTCTCCCGTCTTCACCGATCACCTGAATCATTGGTAATTGATGGCGTGAAGCAATCTCTGAATCAATCACACTGTGAGCCGGAGTAACACCAAGCGCGCCGGTTCCGAATGTCGGATCAACGGAAATGTCCGCAACGATCTTGATCTTCAAGTCTGCGCCGGCAAACGAAACATCAAACGTTTTTCCGACGAATTTCGCGTACCGTTCATCCTTCGGATGCACGGCCACGGCCGTATCCCCGACTTTTGTTTCCGGACGCGTGGTGGAAATCGCGATCGGAAAATCCTTGCTGTAGCGGAACGTAAAAAACAGTGCCTGAACCTCTTTGTCAACAACCTCATCATCAGAAATCACTGTCTGGCCGACAGGATCCCAATTGATGACGCGCGACCCGCGATAAATCAGTCCATCCTCGCACATCATCTTAAATACGGTATTCACGGCCTTGTTTCGCGCGGCATCCAGCGTGTACGCCTCGCGCGACCAGTCAAGCGACGCGCCCATCTTGCGGCACTGGCCGACGATCGTGTCGTGTGATTTAGCCGCGAACTTTCTCACTTCTTCCAAAAATGCCTCGCGTCCAAGATCGTGACGGGACTTCCCTGTTTCCTTTTTCAAAATCCCCTCGACTTTTGATTGCGTGGCAATCGCCGCATGGTCCGTGCCCGGCAACCACAATGTTTTTTTACCGCGCATGCGCGCGAATCGCACCATGATATCCTCGATCGCCAGCATCACCGCATGTCCCAAATGCAGGGTGCCGGTCACGTTCGGCGGCGGAAGCATCATGCTGAATATCTCTTTTCTCTTCCCTGGCAAAAGGTCTGGGTTGAAAAAACCGCTCGCTTCCCAAGCGGCGTAAATCGCGTCCTCATATTGCGCTGGCTCGTAAGCCTTTGGTATTTCATTTTTTGGCATAAATTAGGATATGAGGGATTTAGCCTAGAGCTAACCCCCTTCAACGCCTTTAGTGCCTTCAAGCTACAACGAGTGTATGGGAAAACCGCTCCAAAATCAAGAAAAAACACCTCGTTGTCAAAGTCCCTTGACGCTCATCATACGAGACAGTACGATAATCCATTCGCTGAAATCGTATGGCTCTTAAAGAAACGCAGCAAATTTTGGAGGCGATCAAACGGAGCGCAAAGCCGCTTATTTGCCTTCCTGTCGGATGCGGCGCGGATGCCTATGCCTCGGCCATCGGTATGGCGCGTGTGCTCCTTGCGTTTGAGAAACAAACGGCCATCGTCTCAAGCAACGGCCCGGCGCCGAAGACGCTTCAATTTTTGAATGGTTACGATCGCATCCGCACAACGCTTGAGCAGACCGAACGATTCACCATCGAACTCGATGCGAGCAAGATCAAAGTGAACGAACTGTCGTACGCTTTGCATGGCGATACGCTCAAAATTTTTCTCTCTCCAAAAAGCGGAATATGGAATGAAAAGGATATAAAGGTGACAACCTCGGGATACATTTACGATCTCCTCATCCTGATCGGCGCGCCTGATTTGGAATCCTGCGGAGACTTGTACCGCGAGCATCCAAACCTGTTTTTTGGAACGCCGATCATCAACATTGATCATACGCCGGAAAACGAACGCTACGGCCAGATGAATGTCGTTGATCTGACGGCCTGCGCTTGCGGCGAGGTGTGCCACGATTTGATGGAAACGATTGATCCGAAACTTGTTGACGCGCAGGCCGCAACCGCGTTTCTGACCGGCATGATCGCGAAAACCAAAAGTTTCAAAAGCCAAAATATCGCTCCGAAATCATTTGCAACCGCAAGCAAACTCCTTGCGAAAGGCGCGAATCAGGAACTCATCATCCAAAACCTCTACCGCACGCGGTCCGTGGAAACGCTCCGCTTGTGGGGCCGCGCGCTCGCCCGCCTCAAGGCAGACCAACAGATAAAACTCGTCTGGACAATACTCTCCCAGCAGGATTTCCTGCACGCCGGATGCGGAGAGGAACATCTCCCTGGTCTTATTGACGAACTCATCTCCTCATCCCCCGATACAAAAATAATCCTCCTCATCTACGAAAATAGGCAACATAATGTCTGCACTATTCTTTGCACCGAACGGCCGGAAAGCGCGATTCGCCTCATGCAAAATTTCTCCTCAACACAGACGACGACAAAACAGATAAGCTCCGGAACGCACGAAGAAACGCATCTCCGATTTGCAGAACAAACGCTCCCGCAAGCAGAGATATCGCTTCTGGCTCACATCCGATCCGTTCTGAACAAAAAATAGAAAAACGAGTACAATAGTTGTGAAAGTGTTTTTATGATTGATTGCCTCGGCTCTTCTCCGGCCAAAGAAGAACGTCCTATGGACCGGTCGCCGGAAAAAAAAATCGCACACCTCATCGAACAAGAACCGGGCCTCTCATTCCTCGGAGAATTTTTGCGCGCCTTTCCTCAAGGGGATATTTTTTTAGTCGGCGGCGCTGTGAGAGACGCTGTCTTGGGGCGCGGAAATGAAGATTTTGATTTTGTCGTCCGCAACATCCCGCGAGAAAAAATGGAGGAATGGTTCGAACAAAACGGGAGGGTTGACTTGGTCGGAAGCCGGTTCGGGATCTATAAATTCTCGCCAAACGGATACACCGGACACATTCCAATAGACATCGCTCTCCCACGCACGGAACATCCGATGCAAGACAGCTTTGGCGGCGCGCGCGATATCGAAGCACAGAGCAACGAACAGCTTCCTGTTGAAACAGACTTGTCGCGGCGGGATTTTACGTTTAACGCCATGGCGTTTGACACCAAGAACGCGCGAATCATTGATCCGTTCAATGGGATGGATGACCTGAAAAAACGCCTTGTACGCGCGGTCGGAGAACCGGAGGCGCGATTCCGCGAAGACCTTTCCCGTCTGTTGCGCGCGATTCGATTCGCTTCCCAGCTCGGATGCGAAATCGAGTCCGAAACATGGAATGCCCTGCGCGAAAAAATGCCGGAAATAATCAAAAAACGCCTGCGCAACGGAAAAAGCGTGGATGTTGTGCCGCGCGATGTGATTGGAAAAGAAATCGCCAAAGCAATGAAGGCGAATCCGTGGATGGCTGTGAATCTTTTGCAAAAAAGCAACGCGATCCGCGCGCTTCTTCCCTCACTGTCTCGCCTGATGGAAAAGACTGGGAGCACATACACAGACCCGCTCCAAAAAAAACCGCTCTCTCTTTCTGCCTCGGTCGCTCTCCTTTTACGCGGACTCCCGTTTTTGGAAATCAACACAGCGTTGAAAGAATCCGGACTTGCGCTTCAACAACGAAAAAATCCGATCCGTATCGAATCCACGGATGTGGAATGGGTCGTCCACTGTCTTCAAATGGAAAATCTCCCTGATCCGGTCGGGACGCGCGCGTCGGAATTTGAGCGTATGTATTTTACCGACCGCGGGGCATCGCTTCTCGAAGCACTCTCGGCTCTTCAAAAAACACGTTTGGTGGAAACAGTGCGGGAACGCATGAAGAATATACGGGAACGTCTTGGAGTTGCTCCTGAAGAAAAACTTCCACCTACATTTGTTTCCGGCAACGACATCCTCTCTATTGGCATTAATCCAGGACCCGAAGTGCGCTTTATTCTTCTCGACCTTCGCGATGCTCAACTCGATGGATTCGTTCACACGCGCACGGAGGCGCTCGAATACCTGAAAAAAATCTCGCAGAAAACAAGAAACGAAACGACATAACAAAAAGATCCCCGTCTTCGGGGGTCTTTTTGGTGGACGATAGTGGGCTCGAACCACTGACCTTCACAATGTCAATGTGACGCTCTAACCAGCTGAGCTAATCGTCCAAACGAACTGGAGTGTAAAAGGGAAATTCTATTGTGTCAATCTCGATTCTTCATTTCTTCCTCCTCTTCCCCATCCATCGAAATCCACGGCTTTGAGTTAGTTTTTGAGATAAACATAATAATGAGCCCACCCAAGACGATCACAAGGATCCCGATGATGAACGCCCCGACGACCCCTACGAATCCACATCCGAAAATCGCCGTAATCACCTGCGCCCGATTCTCGGCTGATGCAAGACACTCGGTAATCGTCTGCTCGGAATACCGGATCCCGTACCATGCCGAAGCAATGCCGACTCCGGCAGCCAACAAGCTGAAAAGACAGCTGAAACGGAGCTTGCGGACGTTTCCAAAACGAAGGATGGCAAGAAGCGCGAAAAAAACTCCGCCGAAAATCCAATAAATCAAAAACCAAACAACGGAAATAATCCCCACCAAAAAAGACGTGTCGTTCATAGGTGTGACCAGTATAAAAGAATCCGTGAAAGAGCACAATTTACGTCTCTTCCATTTTTTTTGATTTTCCTCTAATATGAGGGCGAAATGCCGCAACTTGAAGGGTCTGTAGCTCAGCTGGTCAGAGCTCCGAGCTTATACCTCGGTGGTCCTTGGTTCGAATCCAAGCAGACCCACC
>CAZPPQ010000027.1:0-11575 GCA_964588505.1 uncultured Gammaproteobacteria bacterium
CGCCGGAGCCATATCCCGCCGACTTTGATGTGAGGCGGGATGGCGAGGCGGTGGCCAGCCCATCGAGGCGGAAGCCGAGATGAGGCGCGGCCGAGTCCTCTCCCGCGCACCAACAAAAACACACCAAAATTTTGGTGTGTTTTTGTTGGTGGTGGACGTTGCAGGATTCGAACCTGCGACCTTCTCGGTGTAAACGAGACGCTCTAACCAGCTGAGCTAGGCATCCATTTTTTATTTGCGGTCGTAATCGTAGCATATAATCGCGGTCTTTTCAAGCCGAATAGTCACTTTTCATTAGGATTGCTTCTCCGCCTGTGGCGGATCGTAATGACGAGATTGGACGACAAGTGGTATACTGTATCCTACTATGGCAGTCTTTTTTCGCGTTCTCATCGGCCTGCTTGTCGCGTTTGTCGGATTTACATTTGTGTGGCGCACACGAAAATGGTACGAGTTGCTCGGGTCCGTCCAATGGGCCGAAAAGAAGTTTGGCTCGGGCGGCACGGAACTTTTTTATAAAATTCTCGGCATTTTTTTTGTTTTTCTCGGAGTTTTCATCGCAACAAACATTGCCTCTGATATCATTAACGGCTTGTTAGGATTTCTTTATCCAAGCAGGCGATAGCATTTATGCCATTAATGGTCCAATCCATCCCAACCGGTTCGGCCCTCCTTAATCCGCGCGCGGTTTTAAGAGAAGCCGGTCTTGTCTCCGGAATGAGATACGCGGATTTCGGGTGCGGGCCGCTCGGGCATTTTGCGATACCCGCCGCGGTGATTATCGGAGAAAAGGGTCACGCGTACGCCGTTGACATTATGAAAAAGGCATTGGCCGGCGTCGAAAGTCTTGCGCGTCTTGAACATATTACAAACATCACGCCGGTGTGGGGAGATTTTGAGCGGCTTCGAGGAACGCGTATTCCGGAACAAACGCTGGATTGCGTCTCATTCGTGAATGACTCGCATTTACTCACAGAGAAGCCGGACATTTTTGAAGAAGTGAAGCGCGTCTTAAAGCCAGGCGGCACCTTCTTTGTTGTAGACTGGGATGTAGACAGCGTCGCCTTTGGCCCGCCGATAGAATTACGAAGGACTCCAGAAATGATCGAGTCAGTAGTCTTTCGTGCCGGATTCAGACAGGAAAAATCATTCCGCGCCGGACCGCATCATTGGGGACTCGTATTTCGCTGGCAAAAGTTTGATGTATAAGGTAAAATACCTTTCTCGATTTTCGACCCATGATATCAGGCAACTGAAATGCGAAATTTTATGGATCTCCGTCCTCTTTTTACTCTTTCGTTTTGGTTGAATGTTCATGCCCCGTTTTTAACGAATCGGGAGGGTTTTGTTTTTTTCCTTATTCTCGCGGCTGTGGTCATTGCAGGAGTGATCATAAGTCTGTCCGCCAACAAGCGTAAGCTCGGCCGCTATGTCTATTTGACGCGCCGGAAAATTTCGAATCTGCTTTTGTCCGTCGGCATCGTTTCGCTTGTTTTTTTCTTTTTTATGTTCGAGCGCGTTAGATTTTTCGGCGCGCGGTTTTGGTTTCTGTTTATTTTCATCGGTGCCGTTGTATGGGTGGCCTTCATTTTTCGTTTCGTGAAAAAAGAGATTCCAGCCTTGAAGCTACGTGATGAACAGCGCAAGCAACAAGGGAGGTATCTTTCATCCAAAAAGTAATATGCCGGATGAGCGGCGAGTGTTTGGAACTAAAGGAGAGTCGCGTGCCGCCGCGTTTTTGAAACAAAAAGGATTGGAAATGATCGGCTCGCAAGTTCGTACCAAATACGGAGAAATTGATCTCATTTGTCTTGAGGGCGATGAAGTCGTGTTTGTCGAAGTAAAGACGCGCCGAACGAGAGGATACGGACATCCGGAGGAAGCGATCACACCGACCAAGTTTCATCATATGGCACGGGCGGCCGAGGCATATATGGTTGAAAAGAAATGGGAACAGCGGTCGTTTCGATTAGATGTGATTGCCATTCAGGAATTGGAAGGAAAAGAGCCGGAGATCGTGCATTTTCCGTCCATTGACAGGGCTTGCGGGTTTTGATAGAGTAGGTTCACTGGAACCTGTCGAAAACGACGGGTTCTATTATTAAAAGAATAATCATAGCCATTAGCCTTTAGCCGTTAGCCATTAGGCACGATCCGTGTCTAAAAGCTCATGGCTAAAAGTTAAAGGCTTTTCCTTATGTCTTCTCCCATCGAACAAGCCATCCGTCAAATTTGCGATGAAAAAGGTCTTGCATACGAGTCGGTGTTGAGTGCTATTCAATCCGCGCTTGCAGCCGCCTATCGAAAGGATTTCGGAAACAAGAATCAGAATATCGAAGCGGAATTCAATCCAGCAAGCGGCTTGACGCGCGTATTCGACGTAAAAACCGTTGTGGAAGATATTGATCCGGCCGTTTTAGAGCAGGCCGAAGCCGAACGGAAGGCGCGCGCCGAGGAATTGGCCAAACGGTTTATCGAAGCGCGCGCGCGCCGCGAGGCGATCCCCCTTGTTTCCACTGAAGAGGATCTCGGGCCGCGCTTCAATTCGAAAACCGAGATGATGCTCGCCGAGGCAAAGACTCTTAAAGAAGACGCGAAAATCGGCGAAGTGCTACGCACGGAATTGCCGCAACCTGGTGCGTTCGGCCGCATGGCGGCCATGACCGCGAAGCAGGTTATCATGCAAAAATTACGCGAGGCCGAGCGCGAGATTGTGTTTAACGAGTTCAAGCAATACGAAGGACAGGTTTTGAACGCGATTGTCCAGCGCAGGGAGGGGCGTCTTGTGCTCATTGATTTGGGCCGGACGACCGGCGTCTTGCGGCCCGAGGATCAGATTCCGTCCGAACGGTACAATCAAGGGAGCCACATCAAAGTGTTTGTGCGCCAGGTGACTCTGACAACGCGCGGCCCGGAGATTTTGCTTTCCAGGACCGCAGATGAATTGGTCGGCAAGTTGTTCGAGGTTGAGATTCCTGAAATCGGAGAAAAGAATGTGGAGATTAAAGCGATCGCGCGCGAGGCCGGAAGCCGTTCAAAGGTGGCTGTGTGGACTACGGACGCGCAGATTGATCCGATCGGCGCGTGCATCGGCCAGCGCGGATCGCGCATTCAGACCATCATTTCCGAGCTCGGCGGTGAAAAAGTGGATATTATCGAATGGAGCGAAGATCAAGCATCGTTCATCACGCACGCTCTGTCTCCGGCCAAAGTGACTCGCGTGGAATTGAATGAAGCGGAAAAATCTGCGGTTGTGCTTGTGGTTGAGGATCAATTGTCGCTTGCGATCGGCAAGGGCGGACAGAACGTGCGGCTTGCGGCCAAACTTACCGGCTGGAAATTGAATATTGCAGATCAAGACAATCTGAAGACCAAAACACCACGAGAAGAGGTCAAGCCAGAAGAGGAATTGACCAAGAAAGAAACGGCCGCGTAGCCTATGTTGAATTTTTTTCATGCCATTTTGTACCAGCCGATGTTGAACATGCTCATCTGGCTGTATCATGTGATTCCGGGTTCGGATATCGGGTTTGCGATCATCGCGCTTACTATTGTCGTCAAGTTGATTCTTTGGCCTCTTTCACAATCATCCCTTAAGTCTCAAAAAGCCCTTCAAGAGCTTCAGCCTAAGATGGATGCGTTGAAGGCGGAGTTCAAGGACAATAAGGAAGGGCTTGCAAAGGCTATGATGGAGCTTTATGCGAAAGAGAAGGTGAGCCCGCTTTCTTCGTGCCTCCCGTTGCTTATTCAATTACCGATTTTGATCGCGTTGTATCAAGTGCTTGGTGCCGGCATTGGGACAGTGAATCCGGCGGATCTTTATGAATTTATTCAAAATCCCGGGACCATCAATCATTTATTTTTGGGTATTTTGAATTTGGGAGAAAAAAGCGTGTTTTTGGCAATCCTTGCAGGCGCTCTTCAATATGTTCAGACAAAGATGTTGATGACAAAGCGGCCTCCGGCAGTTGTGCGCGCAAAGCCTGGTGCAAAAGATGAGGATATGCTCGCGGCCATGAATAAATCCATGATATTGTTCATGCCGATTATGACCGTGTTCATCGGATTTTCGCTTCCGGGCGGGCTGGCTTTGTACTGGGTCGCGCTGAATATCATTACGATCATTCAGCAAGCCCTCGCATTCCGAAAGAAAAAAGAAGCGGCTCCTCCGGTGCCCGCAGTGTAGAGAAGTATGGAATTTCCAACCGAGCTTGAGCGTTCGATCTACGCAACCGTGGCGTGGTTTTCGCTGTTTGAATATCCTTTGACAATTTTCGAGATTTGGAAGTGGCTCTATAAGCCGGCTGGAGAGGTGAAGATGGAAATGGAAGAGGTGTATGGCGCGCTCGAAAAAAGTGCATGGCTTCGCGAACACGTGGTTGAGGATCATGGATTTTGGTCTTTACGCAAGGCACCTCAAAAGATAGAGCGTCGTCATGAAAGATTTTTGGATGCGCTACGAAAATACGGAAAATTGCGTTTCGCGTTGAGATATATTTCTTTGATTCCGACTGTGAGGGCCGTTTTTGCCGTGAATACGCTTTCGTGGTGGAACACGCGGCCGGAGAGTGATATCGACCTTTTGGTCGTTGCGAAGCCAGGCACGGTTTGGCTCACGCGCCTTTTCGTCGTGGCCCCATTCGCCCTTTTGAAGCGGCGCCCCAAGGAGCGCGGCCGCGATCCGTTCTGCTTCAGCTTTTTCGTTTCTGAAGATGCGCTTGCGCTCGCGTCCCTCCAAATTTCGGGCGGCGATCCGTATTTGGCCATGTGGACGCAGTCCGTGGTCCCTGTGTTTGACCGCGGAGGGATTTTTGGCCAGTTTTTCGAAAAGAACGCGTGGCCGTTGCAGACGTTTCCATTTACATCCTTACCAAAGGCCGAAGGTGTTGCTTTTCCGCCGAGGCCAGCGACGAGTCCGGACCAAGGAAAAGCAATATCGAGGACTTGGGCTATGAACATCGTGATGTTTTTAGAGACGCTTGCGCGGCGTATCCAGGAGCGCCGGCTCCCAAAGCAGATTGCCGAGCTCGCAAACAAGGACTCGCGCGTGGTGTTGAACGAATTTATGTTAAAATTTCATGAAAATGACAGGCGTGAAGAGTTTCGTCGGCAGTTTGAAACATTGATGAATGTATGCGACGCGACCGAATCACAAACATGATTTTTTTGGCGGCAATTTTTTTGTTGCCGTGGCAGACGCGGTGGATTTATGCGTCGTTCACAGCGAACGGGGAAGCATGGGAATATGGCAGGCTTAGTTTGTACGCGACCGAATTATTGTTGCTTGCCGTTTTTTGTTTGCGGCACGCGGGTGATAAATCCTCTTGGTCCGATAGGACCAAGAGGATTTATAAACTGTTTGTTTTGTGTTTTGGCGCGCTTTTGATTTCGTTTTTGTCCGCGATAAATGTGTGGCTTAGTCTTGCGACGCTCGCACATTTTTTGTTCGCGTTCCTTTTGTTTGCGTTGCTTGTTGACGAGCAGACCCGGATGAAATCCGTTGCCGTCGCGTTTGTCTGCGGGCTTGCGATTCCATCTTTGCTCGGCTGGTTTCAATTGTTAAGCGGCGGAAATCCTCCATTCTCGTGGTTCGGACTTGCGGAACACAGCCATGTGGCGCTCGGCGACGCGGTCGTTGGACTTGGCGTGCGATGGCTTCGCGCGTACGGCTCGTATCCGCACCCGAATATTTTTGGCGGCGCGCTTGCGGTCGGACTTTTGATATGGGGATGGGCGTGGGCGGAAATCGTATTTCGGCGGAAAATTTTTGTCCGGTGTGCGTGGCTTGCGCTCGGTTTTCTGCTTTCCGCAACGCTTGTCATCACATGCTCGCGATCAGCCATAATCGGATTTTTGTTTGCGATTTTGTTTGGAGCTGTTTGGATGGCGTGGCAGAGACGACGAATTCCTCGCGCGTGGCTTCCCGCGATCGGCGTTGTGATTCTCACATTTGGCATCATCGTCGGACTTTTTCATGGTTTGCTGTTTTCCCGCATTGTTTCGGATTCGCGTCTTGAGCGGATTTCTCTTTCCGAACGCGAACAAGGATACCGACTTGCGTGGCAAGTGATTCCGCGGTCTCCGATTACCGGCGTCGGCGTCGGCGGATATACGGCCGCGCTCGCAGATGTCGTTCCCGGAAAGCCGTGGTGGTTTTATCAGCCGACGCATAACATTTTTCTTCTCGCGCTCGCGGAGATCGGAATCATCGGGTTTGTCCTTTTCGGGTTTGTGGATTTTTTGATATTCGGATCGCTTTGGCGCGCGCGCCGATCAGCGGCAGGAATTTTCGGAGCGATGATGGCTGTATCTCTTCTTGCTCCGGCCTTTTTTGATCATTATCTTTGGAGCCTTTGGCATGGCCTCTCGCTCGTGGCGTTTGCGGCCGGATTTGTTGCGAAAATGATGGAAGAAAAGACCCCTTGACATCCGCTCATCATTTGGCACAAAATAGGCACGCTAGCACTCTAACAATATGACTGCTAGAGTGTTTAATCCATTATTTCTTACCTTTTCATCCTTTATGACCCTACGTCCTATCGGCGACCACTTGGTTGTGAAACCGATTCCAACCGAGGAAAAATCCGCTTCCGGCATCATTATTCCGGACACGGTCGGAAAAGAGCGCTCCGAGCGAGGCGAAGTGATTGCAATTGGTCCTGGTCGCGTCCGCGAAAATGGAACACGCGTGCAGACTGAAGTAAAAGTCGGGGAGAAAATCGTATTCAAGAAGTACGCGCCTGACGAAGTAAAGATTGGGAACGAGACCTTTCTCATCATTGGTTCGGATGATGTGATGGCCGTTATTGAATAATTTTTTTTCTACAAGCTCCTAGCTACCAGCTACAAGCTTTGAAATCTTTATGGCAAAACAAATTGCATTCAACGAGGAGGCGCGTTCCGCGCTTATGCGCGGCGTGGACAAGCTCGCGAACGCGGTCAAAGTAACGCTCGGGCCAAAGGGACGGAACGTGGTTTTGGACAAGGGGTACGGCGCGCCGACCGTCACAAAGGATGGCGTGACAGTCGCAAAAGAAATCGAGCTTGAGGACAAGTTCGAGAACCTCGGCGCCGAGCTTGTGAAAGAGGTCGCGTCCAAGACAAACGATGTGGCCGGAGACGGGACAACCACTGCCACGGTTTTGGCCCAGGCGATGATTCACGAGGGCCTCCGCAACGTGACAGCCGGCACGAATCCGCAGTCCCTCCGCCGCGGCATTGAGAAAGGTGTTGAGGCGGTTGTGAAGGAGATTACAGCGAACATCGCCAAGCCGATCAAGGGAGACGAGATCGAGAAAGTCGCGGCCATTTCCGCGAACGATCCGGAAATCGGATCCGTGATCGCGCGCGCTATGGAAAAAGTCGGAAACTCCGGCGTGATCACGGTTGAGGAATCCCAGACATTCGGCATTGATGTCGAGGTGGTTGAAGGCATGCAGTTCGACAAAGGATACGCCTCTCATTATATGGTGACGAATCAGGAGCGGATGGAGGCCGAGTACATGGACGCGTACATCTTGATTACGGACAAAAAAATTTCGTCCGTGCAGGACATTTTGCCTTTGCTTGAGAAAGTCGCGCAGGCCGGAAAAAAAGAGCTTGTCATTATTGCGGATGATGTGGACGGCGAAGCGCTTGCCACGCTTGTCGTGAACAAACTGCGCGGCACATTCAACACGCTTGCGATCAAAGCTCCTGGTTTTGGAGATCGTCGTAAGGCCATGCTTGAGGATATTGCTATTTTGACCGGCGGAAAATTGATCACCGAAGATGTCGGGTTGAAGCTGGAGAATACAGAGCTTTCGGATTTGGGTCAGGCGCGCAAGATCGTTTCAAAAAAGGAGACAACGACCATTGTCGGCGGGCACGGAGACAAGAAGGCCATTGAAGATCGTCTCTCGGCGCTTCGTCAACAGCTTGCGCAAACGGAATCGAGTTTTGAAAAAGAAAAAATCACGGAGCGCGTTGCTAAGCTTTCCGGAGGCGTCGCGGTTGTGAAAGTCGGCGCCGCGACTGAAACGGAAATGAAAGAGAAAAAGCATCGCATCGAGGACGCGGTTGAAGCAACTAAAGCGGCCGTGGAAGAAGGAATCGTTCCGGGCGGAGGTGTCGCGTTGATTCGCGCGATCAGGGCGCTTGATCAGATGAATGTGGACGCGGATGAACGGGTCGGGCTTGATATTTTGCGTCGTGCGCTCGAGGAGCCGATGCGGATGATCGCTATGAACGCAGGCAAGGACGGGTCTGTTGTCGTGGAGCGTGTAAGGCACGAAACCGGCGGATTCGGATATAACGCGGCAACCGGAGTGTTCGAGGATATGCTCGCGGCAGGCATCGTGGATCCGGCCAAAGTAACGCGGTCTGCGCTCCAGAACGCGGCCTCGATCGCCATTATGATCATCACCACCGAGGCAGTCGTGACGGATATTCCAAAAAAGGAGTCCGAGATGCCGCCATCCGGCATGGGCGGCGGAATGGGAGGAATGTATTAAAGAGTTCTCTGCTTTTCAGAGATCCCTACGGTAAGATTGCTTCGTCGCTTCGCTCCTCGCAATGACATCTTAGTTTGGCTGGCATTTTCCAGCGGTTTTTGTTAAGATAACCTCAACATTAACCCCTTATTTTATGGACGAACAAATGCTTTTTCAAGCGCCGCCGCAGGAGTCACAAGCCACTCCAGAACAGACAGCGCCAGCGCAGGAACCTGCCCCGCTTCAGCCGGAATCAAGCCATGTTTCTTCAACAGAGCCTTTGATTAATGATCCGGATGTGGAAGCGAACAAAATGATTGCCGCGGTCGGATACCTCGGCATCCTTTGCCTTATCCCGCTTCTTCTCAAAAAGAACAGTCCGTTCGCCCAGCATCACGGTAAGCAAGGACTCGTGATTGTGATCGCCTGGCTCATTCTGTTTGTTGCAAACGTGATTCCATTTTTGGGTCAGCTTGCGTGGATGGTCGGATCGGTTTTGCTCCTTGTGCTTGTGGTTCTTGGCATTGTGAATTCGTTGAACGGGAAGTTTTGGGAGATGCCGTTTTTGGGCGAGTACGCGAAACAAATTAAGTTGTAAAAAGTTGTCATGGCGAGGAGTGAGCAGAGCGAACGATGCCTACTCGCCTCTGGCGGGAAGCAATCTCATGGTGGGATTGCTTCGGCATCTGATGAAGCCCCGCAATGACGTGAGTGATAATTATGAAAGAACTCATCTCCGAGCTGACGGATCTTTCAGCGCGTGCCGCCCGCACATGGCGGCTGCTTTGACCTCGATCGGGTGAAGACCGAGGTAAAGGCGCTCGACGTGCAGATGGAAGCGCCGGACTTTTGGTCCGACGCGGTTTCGGCGCAAAAAGTCGCGCGGCACGCGGCTGATTTGCGTTCCGAACTCGAGCATTGGGAAGGATTTCTGAAAGAGGTTAATGACTTGAAACAAGTGGCCGAGCTTGCGGAAAAAGAGAAGGACGAGTCCATTCATGATGATGTTGCAAAGAATCTCGCGGAACTATCCGGCAGATTTTCGAAGATGGAGTTTCAAATCCTTTTTTTCGGAGAGCACGATGCGGCGTCGGCGATCGTCTCTATTCATGCCGGATCCGGTGGAACCGAGGCGCAGGATTGGACCGAAATGCTGCTCCGCATGTTCTCGAAGTTCATCGAAAAGAAAAAATGGGGTGTGCAAGTGCTCGACGAGTCGCGCGGCGAAGAGGCCGGCATCAAGAGCATCACATTTCGAGTTGAAGGCCGCTACGCGTACGGCTATTTGAAATCCGAAGCCGGCGTGCACCGGCTCGTGCGCATCTCACCGTTTGACGCGGAAAAGATGCGCCACACAACGTTCGCGCTGGTTGAAGTTTTGCCGGAGTTTGATGCGCTTGAGGAGATGGAGATTGATCCGAAAGATTTGCGCATTGACACATTTATGTCCGGCGGCAAGGGCGGGCAAAGCGTGAACACGACGTATTCGGCCGTGCGTATCGTGCATCTTCCGACAAAAATTTCCGTCTCATGCCAGAACGAGCGCAGTCAGCAACAAAATAAGGAAGTGGCTTTGAAAATTTTGAAAGCGAAGCTCCACAAGCTGCGCGAGGAGCAGAGGCAAAAGCAGAAGCAGGACATTCGCGGCGATTATCAGAGCGCCGAGTGGGGCAATCAGATCCGATCGTATGTTCTGCATCCGTACAAACTCGTGAAAGATCATCGCACGGATTATGAGACTTCCGATGCCGAAGGCGTGCTGAACGGAGATCTGGAGCCGTTTATGGAAGCGTATTTGCGCGCCGAGCTGGGGGCATCTGACCGTTTCGCAAAAGCGAATGAGGAATAATCTCAGCCGTTAGCCGTTAGGAATTAGCCGTTAGGGCTAAAGGCTAAAGGTTAATAGTTTATGATATATCGCAAAGCACTCGTGACCGGCGGGGCCGGATTCATCGGCTCGCACATCGCGGATGCCCTCATCCGCCGCCATATTAAGGTGTTTGTGATAGACGATTTGTCAACCGGATCAAGAGAGAATCTCAATCCGAATGCGGAGTTTGAGAAGTTATCGGTCGCGAGCCCGCGGTTTCCGGAGGCCGTGAAAAAGATCGCGCCGGACATCGTTTTTCATCTCGCGGCGCAGATTGATGTGCGAAAATCCGTGGCCGCGCCGATCGCGGATGCGCGCGTCAACATTCTCGGCACACTCCATTTGATCGAAGCCGCAAAGGGAGCAGGAGTGAAGAAAATCGTTTTTTCTTCGTCCGGAGGCGTGATGTATCCGGACGCGCTTCGCCCGCCGTACGCGGAAAAAATTCAGGCTGATCCGATTTCGCCTTATGGCATCGCGAAGCGCGCGAGTGAAATGTATCTCGCGTTCGCCGAGTCCGTGCACGGCATTCCATCCATTGTTTTTCGGTACGCCAATGTGTACGGGCCCCGCCAGAGCTATCGCGGAGAGGCCGGGGTTGTCGCGATTTTCGCTTCGCACATGGTCGAGGGAAAGCCGATTATCGTGAATGGGGTCGGTGATAAAACAAGGGATTTTGTGTATGTGGACGATGTGGTGCGCGCCAATATGTTTGCCATGGCGCATCCGCGCGGCAATCTGTTTAATATCGGGACAGGGCGACAAACGACCATCAACGCGCTGTATCGCAAATTAAAAAAGTTGACAGGGTATGAATTACCGGAGCGCCACGGGCCGAATTTGGTCGGCGAGGTAACGCGTTCGGCTCTCTCTTTCAAAAAGGCGCGCGCCGAGCTTGGCTGGGAGCCGCAGGTTGGTTTGGATGACGGCTTGCGGCGCACGGTCGAGTGGTTTAAGAGGCGATAATGTATGAAGTCTCTAACAAAAAAAGAAATTCATAAAGCAGTCGAATGTCTGAAAAATGGCGGCGTTGTCGTGTTTCCGACAGAGACATCGTACGGCATTGCCGCAGACGCGAGGAACGAGGAAGCCGTGAGGCGCGTGTTTGTAATTAAGGGGAGAGAAGCTAAGAAAACTCCGCCGCTTATCGTGGCAAGTCGCGCTATGGCAGAAAAAATGATTGAGATGGGGCCGGTTTTGCGCAAGCTCACAAAAAAATATTGGCCCGGACCGT
>CAZPPQ010000028.1:0-2735 GCA_964588505.1 uncultured Gammaproteobacteria bacterium
ACACACGTTCACTCATGGCTCCGGGGGTGGGATTCGAACCCACGACCAATGGATTAACAGTCCACTGCTCTGCCGCTGAGCTACCCCGGAATAAATTATCTTGTCTTGAAAAGAACGTGCGGAGAGTATAGCAAGACTTTTTTTGGTCGGCAAGTTGACCGAGTATTGACATAAACGGATAATCATGATAGAAAAAACATCTCTTTTCCCACGGAGGAACGCATGGAAACCCATAAGCCACCATTCGAATGTCCTTTTTGCCATCAAGAATTCCAGAGCGAAAGAGAAGCTATGGAACATCTTGGTGGAGAGGAACCTTCAAAGCTCTGTGAGGGCTCGACAGAAGATCCGCCGGCAACTTTCCGCATCCGACCTCCGAGAAAATTTTTTCCGATCATTGTTTCTCCTCTCGAAGCATTCGGACTTGGAAAATATCGTCCTAACTAGCCACCGATTTTTCGGTGGTTTTTTCTTTGCTCTTCCCTTCTTTTCCAGAACCGATAAGCTGTAGTCAGCTTATGCCATCTTTAGCACAAAAACTCCTCTTCTGGTACGACAGAAACGGCCGCAATTTGCCATGGCGGTCCACGCGCGATCCGTATCGAATCCTCGTCAGCGAAATGATGCTTCAACAGACGCAAGTTTCGCGAGTGCTCTTATTCTACAAGCGTTGGCTAAAGCGGTTTCCAAATTGGAAAGCACTCGCTGCCGCAACAAACGCCGAAGTCGTGAAGGCATGGGCTGGACTTGGATATAATCGTCGTGCCTTAATGTTGCGAAATATTGCGGAAAAAATCATCTTTAGCGGAGAACCAAAAACACAGGCAGGATGGGAGAAGTTCAAAGGCATTGGACCTTACACTTCGCGGGCCATTGCTATTTTTGCCCTACATGAAAGAGTTTTACCGATCGACACCAATATCCGCCGTGTCAGTGCTAGACTTCTTCTTGGTATTCCGTATCCGAACCCAAAAGACGACGAACGAATCCAAAAAAAAATTGATCTTCTTCTCCCAAAACGCGGCCAATTCTATGATGTTCCGCAAGCCATCTTCGACCTAGCGACATCCATCTGCACCAAAATGCCAAACTGTCAGATATGCCCTTTGAAATCCGCGTGCTCTACAGCAAAAAAATTCCTCTTGGAACGCGTAAAAATACCAAAAGTCATGATCAAAAAATTTGCAGAACGAAAACACGACGGAAAACCGTATCCGGATCGCATCTATCGCGGAAGGATCCTTACATTAGTGAGGAACTCACCATGGATCGAGAAAAAAATGGTTGGAAATGCCGTGGATCCAAGCTTTCAGAAACAGGTGGATACAAAATGGATTCAAGCAATGATCGGTCGACTTCAGAAAGAAAGGTTTATTAAAATAACAAATGGTAAACTCTCCCTTGCGGAATGATATGGATCTCTTTGAATTCCAACATCAACAGAATCTCTCAAAAGAAGCGCCGCTTGCCGACCGGATGCGGGCGTTAGTTTTTGATGAATACGTCGGACAAGAACAAATTATCGGCAAAGGGAAAATCCTCCGCGCGGCGATTGAACGGGACGAGGTGCCGTCCATGATCCTCTGGGGTCCGCCAGGAAGCGGAAAAACAACCCTCGCGCGCATCATCGCCAACATAACCAAATCTCGGTTCATCCAGTTCAGCGCGGTTTCTGGCAGTGTCAAAGATGTGCGAGAAATCGTGAAAACTGCTGAAGAAAAACGAAAACTACAACACCTTCGGACTATTTTGTTTGTTGATGAAATTCATCGCTTTAACAAGTCTCAACAAGATGCCTTTCTTCCTTATGTTGAAAACGGGGCAATTGTTCTTATCGGCGCCACAACGGAAAATCCGTCGTTTGAATTGAACTCTGCCCTGCTCTCGCGTTGCCGAGTCTTCGTACTTGAAGCGCTCAAGCCGGAAGACATCAAATTGCTTCTCGAGCGGACACTAAAGGATAAAACAAAAGGACTCGGTAACCTAACGATCGGTGTGAAGCCGGATGCCCTCGACTATCTTTCTGTGATGGCGAACGGGGACGCTCGGATTGCCCTGAACGCGCTCGATCTCGCGGTAAAATCCGTCGAGAGTCCTCGAAATTGCTTTTTCTCCGGTCCGGACTCGTCGCCGAACAGCTTCGGAAAAGCAACGCCTCCGGCTCCCGACGCAGCATACTCTCAAAAATCTATCATTATTGATAAAACGACGATCGAACAATCCCTGCAACGAACACATTTGTTGTACGACCGTGCCGGAGAGGAACACTACAACATCATTTCCGCCCTTCATAAATCTATGCGCGGCAGTGACGCAAATGCCGCGCTGTACTGGCTCGGCCGTATGCTCGAGGCCGGAGAGGACCCGCTCTACATCGCTCGCCGTCTTATTCGATTCGCGTCAGAAGACATTGGTCTTGCGGACACGAACGCCCTGCTCCATGCCACAGCCGCTTTCCATGCCTGCCATCAGATTGGCATGCCAGAATGCAATGTCATTCTCGCGCAATGCGTGGCGTACTTGGCCCGCGCGCCAAAAAGCAACGCACTCTATGTCGCGTATAACGAAGTTAGGCGCGACATCCGTGAACTTCCGAATGAACCTGTCCCGCTTCATCTGCGCAATGCTCCGACAAATTTAATGAAAAATTTAGGATACGGAAAAGATTATAAATACACCCCGAATTTCAAAACAAAAGAAGAGGCCACCCAGGATTATCTTCCCGAGCGGCTCCG
>CAZPPQ010000028.1:2745-11535 GCA_964588505.1 uncultured Gammaproteobacteria bacterium
ATCTCTAAGTTGTTTCGTTCTAAATACAACATCGTCGCGCGCTTTCTCCCATTCCCGGCAAACTCCCGAACCGACGAACATCACCAAAGCCTCGCGAACCTTTGCAATCTTCGCTGATTCACCAAACATCTTTCCAAAAAATCCGGGTATCCGAAATTTCCATCCTTTCAACCATAATGCTGAAATCTCCGGTCTCGGATCTAAAATTTTATGAAATTCCGGATCAGTCGGAAAAATAAAATCGCAACTTTGTTGGGATAACCTTTTTATAGAAGATTCAACTGTCTTCCAATCTTCATCCATCGCTTTTCTCCTTTTTCGGAAAATATTTCTTGCCGCGTCCAACTGTTCCGCAAGTTCTTTACGCGTGAGCTTTGATTTGATGATTCTTATCTCGCCTTCTGTCCGTCCAGAATCTCTTCTTTTAACAAACCTCCTCTTCTCATATGCATCCATTTCCCTTTCAAGTTCAGGATCGAGCTGAACGCTCGCCCCTTCTTGAAGCTCACGCACGACAATTGTCGGAGTTTCGGGAAATGGATCACTGGATCCTCTTCGTTCTGACATAGATGACGTTTGGGTTGATTAGAACCTCCCAAATATAACATTTTCCACCATATTTGCCTTCAATATCTATCGAGACCTCTGAAAAACTGATGGATTTTCGGTGAACGGGCTGTCCAGCCCCATGAGCCGTACTGAAATGTACGGTGAATGGGGTGGACGGGTGCCAGTGAGCCGAAAAGACGCAGTTTTGCAGAGGTCTCTATCTTAACTTATGCACAATGCCTTCCAGCCTTCAATGCCTCATGCTATAATAAATTAGCTCCCCACGCGTAAAAAATTTGGCCAAATTTTGGCAAAGAGCTTGGAACCGCCACGGCTTTGGCTGTGGCGCGAGAGCTCCGCGGCAACATCGCCCGCTCCGCAGCCGAGGATTTCGATCTTTGGTCGCGGTCCGGATAACGATGGACCCTTAAAAAAGGAATGCCCGATTATCTTCTTGCCAAATTTGCACTCGCGGGTGGGGTTTTGTTTTCTATTGAACAAATGTCGTATCCATGCTAGGCTTACGGTAAGTTCCTTGAACAACCAGCCGAGGGCAAACCTCTCACGGAGGCAATCATGCTGTTTCAGCGCAATGGCATGCCCCCGATTGAGGGGCCGCCGGAAGGAGTGGAAATCAAATTTCGAATGTCCGTCTATTCCTTAGTGCGCGGACAAGACGGAAAAATTCTCGTAGTCCTTCCAAACTACGGAAACAAATGGTCGTTTCCTGGTGGAAAAATGGAAGCAACCGAAACGTTTTCGGTTGTCATCCGTCGAGAAGGTCTTGAGGAAACGGGGCTTGAACTCCGCAAACTCCGCGACAGACACGGTGTGATTATCGGCGAAGAATTCTTCGTTACGAGAAAGGGCCACTGGTGTCATTCAATCCACGTCGTCTTTCAAGCGGAGCTCACGCGAAATACTCAGAATTTCGCTGAAATAAATCCGGAAAAAGCGGGTGAGCGTATTAGAAAGATGGCATGGATCGAGCTCAAAAACTTGCGTGAGACGGATATACTCCCGATGTTCCAAGAGTTCATCCGCCGTCTCAAGCGCGAAGCAAAAATACCGGAACAGTCAGTTGACCAGACTTCTACACCGGAACCCTAGCAGGTTCCGGTTTTTTCTTGACATTTTCGCAAAAAAGTGCTATATTGAGCCGTTCGTGAATAACGAAAATTCACGAAAAGTTCCTCACAAAATCAACCCCATAAGGAGGGCGCCATGAAGCCAAACACGGTTCGACTGCTCCTTGTCGGAGCAGCCATTTTGTTCGTCGCCTCAATCTTGTTTTGGAAAGCCCAAATCAAGAAAAAGTCCGCGACACCTCGTCCGGCAATTCCCGCGACGCGATCTCTAGAGATCGCGATTCCACCGGTCAAAGCAACACTTCCGACCGGGCCGGAAACGGCGCGGGCGCAGAATCAAAATCTGCGCGACCTGATCAAGGTGGGAAGGAAGCGGCTGGCGTCGCGTTCGCTCGATACGAGAAAGTGTTATGCGAATCCGGTTATTATCAAGAGAAAAGTCCGGATTTGCACAACACCGCCAAAACAACGCGGTAAGCCTGCCAGAAGGCAGAAGTGTCGTGTTGAGTTCAGAAAGGAAACCAAAATGGTCGTTGGGATGAGGCGTTGCGTTGGCGACTATTTGCTCGCAGTCGCAACGCCAACCGGGAGCATTTCGGTAGTCGAAGTTTATGAGCGGAGGGAATCCTCACCGCCAGGCTACCGAGTCGTTGTGGAAGATGGAAGCAAACGACGCGGAGTGAATGTTCCGTTCGACGTCGTAGCCCCTCCTGGCTGTACGGTCGTCGGTCTCAAAACAGCGGTTCGCACAAAAACTGGAGCGAAAGAAGCGGCCTATGTGCCATACTCATCTTCACTCGATGTGGAGGTCGTACGTGAAGTCGGACTGCGATATCTCGAGCACATCGCAGACACGGCGCTCGCGGACTTGAAGCGACAGAAAGTCCCCTCAAAATTTCACGAGGGAAAATTGGTCGCGGATACGGTCGAGCCCCAGCATCTTGTGACACTAGTTCTGACCGAGCAGATGAAAGATGCTGGTCTGTTCGTACGCGGATCGGATTTCGAGCGCCGCGCGATGATCAACCGAACGCTGACAATCCTTGGGGTAAACCTTGAGGACGCGTACGGATACACAAAATCCCGCGTCGGAGCCGCGGGCATCGCGCAACTCATGTCCGACACCTATGAAAGATTGCGTAGGCAATACCCGAAAGCCGGCCTTCCAAAGAATCAGGGTGCGCGGCTTGACCACGGAGTCGCGATGAAAGCCATGGTTCTTCACGCGGACGCGGAGTGGTGGCCGCTCGTCGGCGACCTGCAATACCGCACGTGGCTTCTTGCACATCCGGAGGCGCGCCGTCTCATGCTTGCGGCAGGATACAACGCGTCCGCCGGGACCGTTGTCCGTGCCATCAAGACTTGTGGGGCCGAATGGCGGCAGGTGTTCTGCCGCGCACTGCCTGAAGAGACGCGCTGGTACCTTGTGAAATATGAAACTGTGTGGGAGACGCTCTACCCACTGACGGCAACTTCACATCTTGTCGCGAATCCATAATCCTCTTCTTTCTCGCTGGGCCGATGCTCGTCATCGACCCAGCTTTTTTATTAGGCGTTAGGCTTTAGGCGTTGGCTCAAGCTAAAAGCTAAATCCCTAAAGCCTACAATGCCTTCCCGCCTGCAATCTTTAATAATCCCTCAACTTTGAAATCATCGGGTGCACTTTGATTTTTTCCAGCGCCTTTGCCTCAATTTGGCGGATGCGCTCGCGCGTCACGTCAAACTCCCTCCCAACTTCCTCAAGCGTATGGCTCACGCCATCGGATAAACCGAACCTCATTTCCAAAATTTTCTGTTCACGTGGAGAAAGCTCTCTCATAGATTCGCGCACATAATCACGCAACAACTCCCGCGCCGCGGCTCGATCCGGAGAAATTGTCTTGATATCCTCAATAAAATCTTCCAGTTTTGAATCTTCATCATCATCCCCGACCGAAGTCTCAAGCGAAACCGTATCCTGTGAAATACGTTGAATGTGGCGCACTTTGTCCACTTCCTCGCCCATTTCCGCCGCGATTTCCTCTGGCAACGGCTCGCGTCCAAGATCCTGAATCAGCTGACGCTCCACTTGCGTGAACCGATTGATGGTCTCGACCATATGCACCGGAATGCGGATGGTGCGTGACTGGTCCGCGAGCGCGCGCGTAATAGCTTGCCGGATCCACCAGGTGGCATACGTTGAGAATTTATAACCTTTCCGATATTCAAATTTCTTTACGGCGCGGAACAGTCCGATGTTCCCTTCCTGAATCAGATCCAGAAGCGACATCTGCTTGCCGACGAACTTTTTCGCAATTGAAACAACCAACCGCAAATTCGCCTCTATCAGGCGGCGCTCGGCTTCTTTGTCATTCCGCTCCTTGCGTTTCGAGAGAGCAACCTCTTCTTCGCCTGTCAAAAGCGGAATTTTTCCGATTTCCCGCAAATACATCTGAATCGAGTCCTGCGTCAATTCCGGAACATCACCCTTCTTTTTTTCACGACTCACGCGAATCTTGTCATACACCTCCTCTCGTTCTTTTTCGCGGCCCAGAATTCCCTCTTTCATCTCAAACATATGAATACCACTTTTTTCCAGCCGATCCAAAAATTCTTCAAAAACAGGAAGATAATCTTCAACATCGCTGAAAGTAAAAAGCACTTCATTTTCAGTAATGAAGCCGCGAGACTGCCCTTTTTTCATTAGGCGGTCAATGATTTCCGGAGTTGGCGGTTTCGCTTTTGCGGCACGGACAAGCGGCTTTGGATGTAACGCCGGACGCTTTGAGAATTTTGAAGACTTTTGCGGTTGTCTGCGGATCGACTTCTTGTGCCCAAACTTCTTTTTGGGTTTTCCGTATTTTTTGATGGACGCCATAATGGAAGCTCCGACCGTGCCCTTTGTGGGACAGACCGGAAAAATGAAACGAAAAAAGCGCACTTACGATTTTAGGTTTTGGTATGCGCGCATCAGTTGTTGGACGGCTTCCGTGTCGCCTCTGCGTTCAGCAAGGCGAAGATCCGCCAATAAGCGCTGGCGGCGACGCAAAATGTCGGAAGCGATCAAAATGTCTATCAATTGTCGTTCCAGAGCTTTCACTTCGGTTTGAGAAAGCTCACCTACGGCGTTTTCGGCTTGAAGACCGATAGATTGAAGGAGCGGAAGCAATTGTTCGCGCTCGGGATGGGTCTCAAGAAAAGCGTAAAAACGCTCGAAAAGCGGAAAGTCTTTTTGATGATACTCCACCGGAATTTCTTTGTAAAGACGGGCTGTGGACGAAGTTTCGGGTAAAAGAGCGGACAGGTGATCTTTGAGATTCTCGCGGAGTGACGGAACTTGAAAATAAAGCCCGAACAATAATTGAGCGGCTTGTTCTTCCTTTGAAATCTTCTCCGGTTGAACAGATCTTGTATTCAACACGGATTTACCTTGATTTTGATGGGACGGAACCATCAAAGCAAGTACGGCTTTTCGTAATTCGACAAGGTTTGTTTGCAGTAAATCCGCAACAGTTTGCAACCAGTGTTCACGCTCGACGACATTTTTTATCCGAGCCAATTCCGGAAGCAAAAAAACGGAAATCGTGCGTTTATCTTCAACGGACGACAGGTTCCGTCCTTCCGCGGCTTTTTCAATATAGTACTGCATGATTGGGACGGTCTTTTCCACGGCTTTTTGCCAAAGAGACGGATCTTTTTGGACAGCTTCATCAGGATCTTTTCCAGCTTCTTTCGGAAGCACGGCCACACGGACATCGAAATCCATATCGCAAGCCATGGCAATTCCGCGATGGGCCGCCTTAAATCCGGCCGCATCGCTGTCAAACGAAAAAATAAGCGTTTGTGTGTATCGCTTCAATAACTGCAACTGTTCATTTGTCAGAGCTGTTCCAGAACTGGCGACAACATTTTTAACTCCGGCCTTATGCGAGGCGATGACATCCAAATTTCCTTCTACAATAATCACTTTCTCGGATTGACGGATCGCTTGTTTGGCCACATCCAATCCATAAAGCAAAGCGCCTTTGCGATAGACGCCGGTTTCCGGCGAGTTCATATACTTGGGGCCGAGATCTTGCAAGCTTGTAGCTTGCCCGCCCGCCCGAACGACCGAACTTCCTCTCGTTCGGTCGGGCGGGTAGCTTGTAGGACTTGGAAAAATACGGCCGGTGAAGCCGACAGTATTTCCATGTTGATCCCGAAGCGGGATCAACAGACGATTGCGGAATCTGTCAATCATTCCTGTTCCCTGCTTTCGACGCAATAAAAGCCCGGCACGTTCCCCGTCACTGTCCGAATATCCGCGCTTCCGCAAAAATAAAGCAAGCGTATCCCAGCTGTCCGGAGCGAATCCGAGACCGAAATATTCCTGTAACTCCGGCGTTAGGCCGCGACTGGCCGCGTAATCTCGCACAGGCCCGGCCGCGATGCTTTCTTTCAGCACAACGCGAAAAAACTTTTCTGCAAGCGCGTTCACGGCAAGCAGGCGCTGGCGCTCATTTGTCTGCGTAGAATCAAACCGCTTTACTTCAATCCCGACTTTTTGTCCCAAATGCCGCAAAGCCTCCGGAAAATCCATGCCTTCGATCCTCATTAAAAAACTGAAACAGTCCCCGCCTTCGTTGCATCCGAAACAATGCCAAAACTGCTTATCACGAGAAACATGAAAAGACGGGGTTTTTTCCGTATGAAACGGACAAAGTCCATTAAAACTTCCGCCGCCGGCAGATTTCAACGGAACATATTCCTGCACCAGCTCTACGATGTCTACGCGTTGTTTGATTTCGTCCTTTTGATCCATATTGTCTCCAGCTTGCCCTGTTTTTGCATTCCAAGCAAGAAAATCCCCGCTTCTTTCGTAAAGCGGGGCTGAACGGTTAGGACATTGCTTGTTTGATGACTTCCGAAGTCGCGCGACGCATAGCCTCCTCGTATTTTGTTCTGGCCGCGTCCACTGCGACATAATACGCTTTCCAAAGCTCGGATTTTTTTACAACATCATCCGGAGTGAGTCCGGCGAGCGCGTGATCAAGTTCTTTCTCAAGTTCTTCGATCTTTATGTGATATTGTTTCTCAATCTCCAAAGAACGGCGATCGAACGCTTCGACAGACATCTGAAACTCCTTTCCCCGCCGCCCGAGCTCGTCAATCAACAATTTGTTGAATGTCCGAAAAAACGCTTCATCCGCCTCGCGCGATTGGAACAGGCTTTTCAACGCCTCCTTATCCTTTTCAGACAAGAAGGAAGATGCTATTAATGACAAAATATCAGTCATACGTCAATGCCTCAATGTATTTAATCCGCGCGCGGTTACTTCGAGCCCGCGAGCCAAAATGCGGCTCCCGGACCAGACTTCGCGCACGGCAAGGCGCATGGTCTGGTATCCGAACTTAAACGCGCTTGTAAAACGAAATGGAACGAATGCTTTTGCCGAAGCGACAAACCAATCAACCGGAGCGCGCCAGAACATGTTCGCGAGAGCGTCTTTGGTTGTTCTGATGAATACTTCGCGTGATCGTTCAAACGCGAGCGCGCGGGTGAACATCCGTTCGTGTATTTCAAGCGTGTCTTTGGCAATCAACGATTTGCCGATGTCCGCCCCAAGCTCCGGATGAGTGGTAAAAATATCTCGAAGATTATCCGGACCGACAAACGCAGGATCTGTCCGCACTTCATCAAAGACCGCCCGCATCAATTTGATCTGTTCGGCTGTATCCTGAACCACACGATTGTTCGGCACGCGGCCTGAAAATTCTTTCTTCCAGATATCCAAAGATTCTTTTATCTCATCACGGTTCGGAGAAGGGATGACGAGCGCCCGACAGACCGCTGGATTCGCGGCGTCTTTTCGGAGTTGCTCCGGAGCGTCCCTCCCTAATATTTCCCGAAGCGCGCCTTGAAATTCCCGAAATGCCGACAATTTTTCACAAAGTGTTTCGCCGCGCAAGATGGCCTGATCCATTGTATCTACCCGATCCTCGAAAACAGCTTTTTCGGCCTGAATAACGCTCACGCCGTTTTCTCTGGCGTATTTCTTAACTTCTTTGCGAAATCGAACTTCAGCTCCGCGGCCGATCATCCGCTCGCCGGTTTCCTTTGTAAACTCTCCGGCCTTTTCACCGATCTTTTTCGCGGCGTATTTCGCTGATCTGAAAGCCATAAGAAATGGATAAATGACGATTTTATTTTACCACAAAAAATCCTCCATAGCTTAATCGTCAAATTGAGCGAGACTGGATGGTGATATCTATTTGAAAAAATTCGGGCTTCGCTAAGTTTGATCGTGTGGAAAACAAAAATCGTTGCAGTGTGGCCACCGACCTTGGCATAGACTACCAGAGTGTGACCCGCGTCTACCAGCGTCTGCGTGAGGCGATCTACCATGTGGCCGAGCTTGAAGCGGGCAAACTGAAAGGCGAAATCGAGATTGATGAGGCGTACTTTGGTGGCAGGCGCAAAGGCAAACGTGGCCGCGGAGCAGTTCGGCAAAAGCATTGTTTTTGGCCTCCTTGAGCGAAATGGACGGATATACACGAAGGTGGTGGAACAAGTCACTGCTGACGAACTCATGACCCATATAAAGGCGCATACCAGAAAAGGATCAGTCTATTACACCGACACCTTCCGGAGCTACAACTCCTTGAAGCGGTTGGGCAAGCACCACCGGTTGAACCACAGCAAGGCGTTTGCTTACAAAGGCAAGAATCATATTAACGGCATTGAAGGATTTTGGAGTTATGCGAAGCATATTTTGTACAACTACCGCGGTGTTTCCAAATATCATTTTCCGATGTATCTTAAAGAGGTGGAGTACCGATACAATCACCGACAAGAGAATTTATTCAAACAGTTTTTAGAGATCTATTTTGGTTACGTTTCCCACTAATTACCAAATATTACATTGATAATCTTTCGGAAAATATAAAAAGGGGTATTCGCCAGAAATTACGCAATGGAATATGGCCAGCTTGGGCGCCACTTGGCTATCTCAACAACTCTCGGACAAAGAGTATAGACCTTGATAAAGAAAAATCTGTATTGGTCCAAAAATGTTTTGAACTTTACGGAACTGGCGACAACACCCTTAAAAACATCAAGCAGTTTTTGGCGGACTCAAAACTCGACAGCTACAAAGGCAATGTTCTCTCAACTTCCTGTGTCCAGCGAATGTTG
>CAZPPQ010000029.1:0-10489 GCA_964588505.1 uncultured Gammaproteobacteria bacterium
TACAATAAATACACCATCAAAAATACTCGGTCAAAACCGAGTATTTTTGGTGGGGCGACTAGAGGGAATCGAACCCTCGTAGCTGGAGCCACAGTCCAGTGCTCTACCATTGAGCTATAGCCGCCATGGAAAACTTCTGAAATTTCTCCACATTTAAAAATTTTCTTTGGCTCTAGTGCAGGGTGCAGTATAGCAGAAAAGAGAGCGAAATCAAGTCCCTTGCTCCACTTTACAGCAATTGGCAGATCCGATATTCTGTGGGGACAAGAAATCTATGCAAAAGCAGGCACCTTTTATTGCTGTTTTGATTGTCATCGCGGTTTTCGGTTTGATTCAGTCCATCGTGTCCAGACTCTCATTGTCCGACATCTCGGCCGCGCGAATCGAGACCGTTTTCGACTTATTAGGGTCTTTGGAGACGATCAAAACAGATACACTTGAAGCCGTGCTTGTCCTTCCGGATGGAGGGGCTGAAGACATCATCTTGCCAAAGACAGAGTTTCCGATCGAGATTGGTTCCCTTTTGCGTGTTAATGGAATCCGCGAATTGTCCTCTCGTCGCATTACAGTAGAAACGGTTGCGATTCAGAATGATCAAAATCTCGTCGTGACATCGCCGACTGAAGGATCCACAGTCACTTCCCCGCTCGTTGTATTTGGGTTCGGTCGCGTGTTTGAGCAGACATTCAATTGGCGAATCAAGGACGAGTCTGGAAAAGTAGTGAAACAAGGGATCGCAATGTCGAACGCGTCAGATATGGGCCAATTCGGCCCGTTCCGCTTTGAGGTGTTTTTACCGGCTCTTATTTCCGAAAATTTTGCTTTGGAGGTGTTTGATTATTCTGCGAAAGACGGATCAGTTCAAGATTTGGTTTTTATTCCGCTCAAGATGCTTTCAGACAGGACGATGTCTGTTGATGTTTTTTTCCCGAACACGAAAGACGGCTCTGTAACGGATTGTGCAAACGTATTTCCGATCACGCGCGTGATTTCGCAAACATCCGCCGTTGGTCGCGCCGCGTTGCTTGAGCTCCTTGCCGGGCCAACAAAAGAAGAACGAGCCCAGGGATTTTTTACCTCGATTCCGGCCGAAGCAGGACTAAAATCTCTCGTAATTTCAGGCGGAGTTGCAACTGCGGACTTTACCGTATGGATGAATCAAACCGGAGGTTCTTGTCGAGTTTCTTCCATCCGTTCTCAAATCGAGCACACTTTAAAGCAATTTCCTTCGGTTCAAGAGGTTATCATCAAAGTGGAGGGAAACAGTGAGGAAGCGCTTCAGCCATGAACCAAACGCATGGGCAAGCCCAAGGGTTTTCGGTGAATGGGGATAAAATCGCCAAAATCGGCGATTTTTTGATCCGAAACATGAACCGCTTGACAGAGATCGTGAAAACACATAGACTGCGCGTCACGTTCCTTAAATTCAAGAAAACTCATATTCCCATGGAAACATGGGTCAAAGATCGGCCGTGCATCCAGCGCGCGCCGTGCGTGTCTGCCATGAGCGGACACAGAAAGAGGAGCAAGGAACATGAGCACCCGCACGAGCACTGGCACGAAGAATGTCGAGAAGAAGGACATCAACGAAATCAACGTCGGGGTGCTGGTCAGCGCCTTCACCAGCATGCGGGAGCGCGCGCCCAAAGCGTGGGCCGTGTTCGTCACTTTCCTGCAGGGACTGGTGTATGACACCATGCGTTCGGTCGTTGCCGAGTCCAGCATCCTCATCGAGAGCCGTCACACGGTGGGCAACACCACCTACCATCAGGTGGTAGGTCCGGTCGAGTACATCGTGCGCGCCATCCAGAGCATGGCGAACAAGACCGCGATCATCGCCCTCGGCATCGACAAGTACACCGACCGCGTGGTCATGGTCTACCATCTCGGCGAAAGCAACGCCAAGCTCGCCATGCCCGAGGATCTTCTCGGCCGTATCTTCGCGAACGGCTGCTACGTGCCGATCACGAAGATCGGTGCGATTGACAACAAGCGCTTCATCGCTCTCGGCGGGCAGTGGCTCGGCCTGCAGAGGATCACGAGCGCCCTCTTCCAGATCGCCAGGGTCATGTTCGACAGCGAGGGATACGTGATCGGCACCGGGGGACGGACGAACACCAACACGTTCCTCGCACCCTCGAATCTCATGACCTCGACCGAGTTCGCGACCTGGACCGTCTACGGTCCGGACACAGCGAAATGTGCCACAGTCACGGAGAACGCAATCATGACCGCGGCCTACACGGATGGCTTCCTTTTCCGAACCAACAGGGAGACGGGTCTCACCTTTGCATCCGCAATCGCGGGATTCGTGGATACCAAGGACATCATCTGGCACAGGATCGGAACGTTCGCCGCGAAGATCGCGGACATCGCTGCGATCAAGCAGGCCGACGGCTCCATCATCCTCGTCGGCACGGCCGAGGACGAAAGCCTCCTCCTCATTCCGATGAAGATCGAGGATCGCGGCGGCCAGTTCATCGGAACGATCGAAAGCGATCTCTGCGTGAAGCGCGACGACGAGAGGGCCCTTCCCTACGGCAGTTTCACCGGTCTCACGGCCGCGAGAGACGGCGCCATCTTCCAGGGTACGAACGCGACCACGACCATCGGGCTCTCCGAGTTCGCCGGCCTGAACAAGATTCTGAACCCCTCCATGCGTCAGGCCGCCCAGGCCTAGACCGCACTTCCTACGCCCCGGCGCAGATTTTTCTCCAAAGCTTGGAGAGATATCTCGTCGGGGTCTTTTTTTGTTCAAGAAAACGCCGTATGATTGTTGCGGGATTAAATATGAGTGATTTAGGGATTTAGGGATTTAAGGAATGAGAAAAAATTATGATCAAACACGAGGAAATTGTGCTTTTGCTTGACGGCAATGCCCTGCTTCATCGCGCGTGGCACGCCATCCCGCCGCTGACAACCAAAGACGGCCGAGTTGTGAATGCCGCCTATGGCTTTGCAATGGCGCTTGAGAAAATGTTGGAGGAATTTCATCCGGCGTATATGGTCGCGGCTTGGGATCTGCCCGGAAAAACTTTCCGGCATGAGAAGTTTGCCGAATATAAGGCAACGCGAGAAAAAAAGGAGCAAGCGCTGTATGACCAGATCCCTATTATTCAAGGCCTGCTCTCAACATTCGGTATCCCATCCGTTTCCCTTCCCGGGTTTGAGGCGGATGATGTGATTGGCACGCTTTCAAAATCGGCGGAAAAAAAGGGGTTGAATACGCTTATTTTGACCGGAGACATGGACGCACTTCAGCTTGTAAGCGATAAGACACATGTGATCGGGTTTGTAAAAGGAATGTCAGAGACGAAAGAATACGATGAGGCGGCCGTGAAGGAAAAATATGGGTTGGATCCGAAACAGTTGATTGATTACAAAACATTGCGCGGAGATCCGTCGGACAACATCCCAGGAGTTCAAGGAATCGGGGAAAAAACAGCGGCCGAATTGCTCCAAAAATACAAAACAGTCAAAGGTATTTTTTGCGCGATAGAAAATCACGAGATTCTGGAGAAGTTCGCAAAGAAGTTTATCGGCAAGGAAAAAACAGTTAATCTGATGCGCGAATTAGTGACAATCGTCCGCGACCTTTCCATTAAATTTGATTGGAAGGACGCAAAAATTTCTCCGCCGGATTGGTCGAAAATTCTGCCGTTGTATCAAGAGCTAGAGTTTCGTTCGCTTTTGAAAAAACACGCAGGAGTCGTATCTGAAGAATCGAGAAAACCTAAGAAAAAAGACGGATCGTCCGTTGTTGTTTTTGATGGCGAGTGGGATAAGGAGGCCTGTCGTTATTGGAATGAAATTGAAGGAAAGACTATTGGAATTGCCATATTTGAGAAGCCTGCTGATTTGTTTGGAGTCTCGGTTGGTGCGCTCGCGCTTTCGGACGGATCCGAGTCGTGCGTGATTTTTTCTCCAAAGCCGGAGGCGTTCGGAGAAGCGGCAAAAGTTTTGGAAAAGGCGGCGTATATCATTACACACGATTTGAAGCGTTTGCTCCGGTTTGTGCCAGTTTCGGTTGACGGAAGATATAAGGATCTCATGATTGCCTCCTATTTACTTCATTCTGGAAGCCGGGCGCATGATTTATCGGCTGTTTTGCAGGAGACTATCAAAGAGAATGTTCTGATGATCCCGACTGTTTTTGAGAAAAAGAATGCGGCCGGATTCGCGAATATTGTCGCTGTCTTTCCTTCTGTATTTGAGAAACTTTCAAAACAGATGGCAGAGGATGGAATGACGCGCGTGTTCGAGGAAATCGAAATGCCGCTTGTGCCGGTTTTGTTCGAGATGGAATCCGACGGCGTTGCGCTCGACGTGAAAGCTTTGCAGTCTTTTTCGAAAATCATCCGCAGGCGCATCGAACAATGCGAGGCGAAGATCATCGAACTGGCCGGAGCGAAGTTTAATGTAGCTTCCCCGTCCCAGCTCGCGGATATCTTATTCAGCAAGTTGAATCTTCCGACCAAGGGCATCAAAAAGACGCAAACTGGATTTTCGACTGCCGCGTCCGAGCTTGAAAAATTGGAGGATGTGCATCCGATTGTTCCGTTCATTTCGGAGTATCGCGAGCTGGCCAAGCTCGAATCAACATATGTTCTTGCGCTTCCCTCTCTTGTTCAAAAAGATGGACGCATCCATACCACGTTCAATCAGGCTGTCACGACGACCGGGAGGCTTTCATCTTCTGATCCGAACTTGCAGAACATCCCGATCCGGAGCGATTTAGGAAACGAAATCCGCAAAGCGTTTGTCGCCCGAAAAGGTTACCTTTTTCTTGCGGCGGATTATGCGCAAATCGAACTCCGGCTTATTGCGGAGATCGCAAAGGACGAAGTTTTTTTGAAGGCGTTTCGCGAAGGGGCGGATATTCACATACGCACAGCTTCGCAAGTGTGGAACATTCAGGAATCCGAAGTCACGCCGGACCAGCGTCAATCGGCAAAGGCGATTAATTTTGGAATTTTGTATGGTATGGGGCCGCGCGCGCTCGCCCGTTCAACAGGCATGACATTTGACGAGGCCCAGGAATTTATTGATCGGTATTTTTCGCTTCATCCGGCTCTGCAGACATATATTGACGCGACTAAATTACAGGCGCACGAAAAGGGATACGTTGAAACACCGTTCGGTCGGCGTCGATATCTTCCAGAAATCGAGTCCGGCATTCCACAATTAGTGGCAATGGCCGAGCGCATGGCGATCAATATGCCTGTTCAGGGCGCTTGTGCGGATATTGTGAAAATGGCCATGGTTGCGATTGCGAAATGGCTCGCAACGAGTCAGTTGCCGGCAAAATTACTATTGCAAGTTCACGATGAGCTTGTGTTTGAAGTTAAAGAAGAAGCCGTGGACGCGGTCGCGCGCGGAGTGAGAGAGTTGATGGAGAATGTGGTCAAGCTTGAAGTGCCGCTCAAAGTAGGGATTGAGGTCGGAAAAAATTGGGGAGAGATGGATCATGGGAGTTTCACTGGGGTTGAAACTTCCCAAATGGTGTCGTAAAGCGCACGCATGAGTTCAAAATGTTCCTTGGAACGCACAATGAGGACATATCCGCTTGCGACGCTCGAGATATACATCACTGTTTCATCGTACAAGAATATCGTCGTGCGAAAGTGTCCGTGCATGGTTTTAGGCAGGACACAGACTTTTGAGCGCCCGGAATAAGATTGCAATAATATTTTCGGTTCAAGCGGTCTCTCCCACAGGTTGCGCGTGGTGATGTTTCTGCGCACGCGCTCGGCAATATATTGAACGGAAAATTCTTGCCCGACCTGCCAAAAGAAATTATCAGCCGGAGCAAGGCTGTCAATGTGTTGATCTCGGCAGTAAAGCGTTTCCAAAATAGCTTGCTTCATCGCTTGAGGTCCCTCGTGGAAAATAACAGAAGGCTTTCCTTCTTTTTGTTTTTTCGAGATACCGAGTGACGGGAGGATTTCTTTTATGTTCATTTCAAGAGAGGATAAATCTTCACGCTTCATCTCCAAAAGCTGTAACAATGTTTCCGGCGCTTCGGCTTGGAAGCGTTCTGTTCCATGGATGCCCAATTTATGGATAAGTCCGCGTTCGAGAAGTTGGCGCAAGGCATAGTAGGCGGTCGGACGTTTGCAACGCGCGTGTTTTGTAATCTCTTGCGCTGATAGTGAGCCGTATTCGGAAAGCGCGACAAATACGTGTATTTCCGCATCTGAAAGACCGAGTTTTTTGAGAATTTTGCTTATGTTTTCCATATCTTTTTGTTGGTTGTCTAATGGTTATCATACATGATTGTACATCTTTTTTCTTTTAGGCAAAGTGTAAATAGAGATCGGCATCCAGCCGGTTTCCGCTTGCTCCTTCACAATCGAGGGAGAATAGGAGGCAGTCATGCCGGCGATCCAGGTCGTTTTCTGGGGCGTACGCGGCTCGGTCCCGACGCCCCTAACACCAGCGCGCACGACACGGAAGATTGCGGAAGCTGTTTTCGCAACGCTGAAGAGCGGAGCCGCACTAACAGGAACAGTCGAGGATGTCGAAACATGGATGAAGCGCACGTTGCCATTCGATCAGTATTCCACGTTCGGAGGCAACACCACATGCGTCGAAGTGCGTTGCGGGGATGAGGTCATCATTCTCGATATGGGTACTGGTATTCGGGAGCTTGGCAAGGCCCTGATGCCGATCATTTTCAAGAACCGGGGGTTCAAGATCACGATTTTCTTGAGCCACTCGCACTGGGATCATATTCAGGGATTCCCATTCTTCGATCCGATCTATCTGCCACGAGAGTGCGGCGTGCACATGGCGTTCTACGGCGGGACCGGATGGGAGGCCGAGCTTTCGGCGGTTCTGAAGGGACAGATGATGTCCCCGTACTTCCCCATCAATCTTAATCAGTTGATGGAGAGCGGGCCGTCCATGGAGTTTAATGACATTTTCGACGGCAAAGTCGTTGAGCTTGAAAGCGGCGTCCGCGTGACATGCAGACTGCTTGATCACCCGCAGAGGACGTTTGGCTTCAGGATTGAATATAAGGAAGCCAAGGTCGCTTTCTGCACAGATAACGAGCCGCGGGATCGCGAGGTTCCGGACTTCAGGCTCGTTCGTCTCGCCCAGGACGCGGACATCGTGATCGGCGATTGCCAGTTTTATCGCCGCGAGTACATCGGCGAAGGAATGCCTTTTCAGAGGTACGGATGGGGCCATAATTATCCGGAAGCGTTTGCCGCGGCTCTCCGCAGGGCCAAGGCAAAGGTAGCTGTGACGTTCCATCATGAGCCGACGCATACGGATCAGCAGATCGTTGAGCTGGCCGGAATCGTCGCTCGTGAGAGTGGCATTGAAACGGTCGCGGCTTACGAGGGGCTGATCCTCACAGCCGGATAAAGAATGTCTTTCCCGCACACTCTCCATTATTGGAGAACGTGCGGGTTTTTTTGTTTGCACCTTCTACGGACGATGAGTAAGATGGGGATGCCTTTTGTCATTGCGAGCGGAGCCCGCCCGACCGAACGAATGGATACTCGGCCGTTCGGGCAGGCGAAGCAATCTCACCGTTCATGATGGGAAATGAGAAATTTTATGACGATTTTCGTATACGGAGACGACACTTTTCGCGTGGCTGAAAGGGTTGCAAGAATGAAGGCTGCGTTTGCGGAAAAGTTCGATCCGACCGGATTAAATCTTTCCGTTTTTCCAAAAGAAGACGGCGAAGAAATCAAAAAAGAGGATGTTCAGCAGGCGGTTCGAAGTATGCCGTTTTTGAGCACGCGCCGTATGGTGATCATTAAAGATCTAGTTTCTGAAACCGTGAAAGCCGAAGAAGATGATTGGGCCGCAGTTTTGGAAAAGACTCCGGATTTTACAATCGTTTTGCTTTGGGAGCGAACGGAACCGAAAGTACTTGAGAAAAAGGCGCTGTTCAAACGGCTGAAAGGCACGGCAGATGTGCATTACTATCCGTTTCCGAGTTTGGAGGGCGAAAAATTATCCGCATGGATACTGGGGCGCGTCAAAGCCCTCGGTGGCTCGATTTTGCCGGCCGCATTGCGAATTTTAATGGAGCGCGTGGGTCCGGACTTGTGGCAGATGCAGGGGGAGATTCAAAAATTGGTTGCGTTTGCGAATGGAGCGCAGATTAATGAAAAAATGGTGGAACAGCTTGTCCGCGCCTCGTTTGAAGGCGAAATTTTTGCCTTGATGGACGCGATCAGTTGCAAGCGTCCTGCCGAAGCGATCAGATTATTGGAACAAGAGCGTCTTTCCGGTGCGAATGATTTTTATCTTTTGACAATGCTCGCGCGGCAAACGCGCATTTTGCTCGGGGTCCGTTCCCTGCTTGACAAGGATTCGAGAATTTCTTCACGAGAGATAGCGGCCGCGCTTGAAATCAGTCCATTTGTCGCAGGCAAAGCGCTTGCGCAAGCCCGCGGATTTACTTTGCAGGCTTTGAAAGAAGCGCACGATCTTCTTTTTCGCTTTGACCGCGACGCAAAAACCGGTCGAATGAATGCCGGTCTCGCGGTTGATCTCATCTCTGTAGAGTTGTCGAAATAAAAATCGGACCTTGCGGTCCGATTTTTTACTTTTTGAGTGCGTTTACTTTTTTCATGAGGCGGGACTTGAGGCGGGACACGGTATTTTTTTTCGAAATGCCGCGCGATTGCATCTTGTCGAGTTTTTGACAGACTGCGAGCGCGACTTCTTCGGCCTCCTTCACCTTTTTTACTTCGAGGAGTTTGCGAACTTTGACGCGGAGTGAATCTAATTCCGCTCCTGCGAGCTTGTTCCGTTCTGTTCGTCCTATGTTTTGTCGCACGGCTTTTTTGGCATTTGCCTTGATTGGCATAAGTTTTTGAGAATGTTTTGAGAGCGAAAATTAATCAGCGTGGCCCTAGTATAGCGGAACTCGCCGTGTCGTCAAGAGGTCATTCGATCGCGGGTTTCTCCGCTTCGATAGCTTCAAATGTCTTCCCTACTTGTCCATCAGTGATGCGATAGACATCCTTATCAATTTTGGCGAACTCTTTTGAGGCCAGATTGTATTGATTTGCGGCTGTGGAAATGTGTTTTCCTACACTCTGAAAGCAATCCGTGTAGCTTTCCAAATGTTTTCCAAGCTCGAAGATGCGCTGCTGGATTTCTTTTGTCCTTTCTTCGATTTTTATTGCCTTCAGGCCTTGCAAAACCGTTTGAAGATAAGCGAGGAATGTTGTCGGAGAGACGATGATCACATGATAATCCCGCGCGGCGCGCTGAAGGATGTTTTCCGTATCTTCCCCGATCACGCCGATTTTGTTGATGAGAAGATCGTAGTAAATCGCTTCATGAGGAACGAACATAAAAGCGAAATCCACAGTTCCCTCCTCCGGTCGGATGTATTTGCTTGTTTCCTTAACGCGAAGTTTGAGATCGTTCACGAATAATTTTTCAAGACGGTCCTTTTCTGTCGGATTATTTTCAATCGCGAGCCTATTATAGTTTTCCAAGCTGAATTTTGAGTCAATCGGAACGATTTTATCTTTTACAAACACGACCGCATCCACGATTTCTCCATCCTTAAATGCATATTGCATACGGAATGATTCAGGTCCCATCGTGTTTTGAAGGACAGTTTCAAGAAAATATTCGCCGAGGATTCCGCGTTGTTTGGGATTTTTGAGGATGTTTTGAAGGTCGGCGAGCTGTGACCCGAATGTGAGGATTTGTTTTTGTGTGGACTGGAATTCCCCGGACTGTTCCTTAAATTGGCTTGTGAATTGTGTGACGAGCGTTTGGATCATCTCACTTGTTTGCTTTAGATTGCTTTGGAGTTGAGTTGATTGCTCGTTTGAGCCTCGAAAGAGGCGGTCATTGATAACATCGAGTTTTTGTTGGACTTCTGTGCGTTGCTGGGATGTAAGACGTTCCAAGTCACGTCGCAATTCCTTCATTTCATTGAAAAAAGTGACATTTTCCTCTTGATTTCTGCTTAAATTTCGTTTTGAAAAGAGAAGATAGACAAGGATAGCCACTGTAATTGCGAGGATGATAGAGATAATGTAGATGGACCCCATAATCAATGATTGAACCCATTGTGGGTTTCTATTATTTAAGCAGAAAAGGTGATGGAATTCATTACGAACACGTCCATCGGGTAATTGTCCGGCGGAGCCAGATCCCCTTTCGACCGGATTGGCCGGGCGGGCGGCCCTTCCTGACTTCGTCGCCCAGCCTACGGCTGGGCTCCTTGCAATGACGGAATACAGAAACTCGCTACGGGTTCATTGACCGAGTGAAAAAAATTCGTTATAATACACGCACTGTTTGTGAAGTATATCACCGGAGACGCGAGAAAGCGAAAAAGCTCTTTGTAGAGTGTCGTGTGAGGCAAGAGAGCGGAAAAAAGAAAATCTAACATTTTACGACACTAGAATAATTTGCTTGGTTGAGTGAGAAAAAGGTCCTCGTAGCTCAATGGATAGAGCAAATCCGTCCTAAGGATGAGATGGGGGTTCGACTC
>CAZPPQ010000030.1:0-9815 GCA_964588505.1 uncultured Gammaproteobacteria bacterium
GCGGCGACGGATATACCTATCGTGGCGTGGAATCATGCGATGCCGGAGGAAATAATGGAAAGCCCTGCGACGCGCCATATGCCGGACTTTGCAATTTTTGCACGGTGGATTGCCAATACAAGACCAAGACCGGCGACTATTGCGGCGACGGCAAGAAGACTAGGCCGGAAAAATGCGACTGGTCTTTGGCAACATGGCTCGGATGCTTGAAAGTGACCGGAACCGTTTCGGAACGGGATGACACGCGCACATGCTCGGTCGAGAACGAAGTCGGAGCAGTGACTGGAGCCGCATGCGCGGCTGGATTTACCTGCCGCAAACTCGGCGTATGCGGCGGCGGCGCGAATATCGGGAAGCCGTGCACGCTGGATTCAGTACTAACCAGCCCAAATTCAAATATATTCTCTTGCGGAACCGGCTTCGAGTGCGTCAAGCCGCATTGCTCGCCGACTTGCGACGCGATGTGTCCATTTAACTTTGAGCTTGCGACGTTAGCCGTTACCTCGCCGGTCGCGAATTCTCGTCCGGCCACATCCATAAAATTGTACAGCGTAGATAAGGGTACTCCGGACAGCGCGATCTTGCATTTTCCAGCGTGCTCGGCCGCTCAATCTTTGGTGGCTGATGTGGATATGAACAGTGTCGAAAAACCGGACGTTGATGTGGTGTTTGTGACGGACTTGAGCGGAAGTATGAAAAACGCATTGGGAAGTGGGACTCGTTTGAGCGTGACAAAGGATGCGTTGAAGACCACGGTTCATGCCCTGTTCGAAGCTTATGCAATAAGTGGGGCAAAGATGAGGATCGGTCTTGCGTCTTATCGGTCTTCAACCCCTCCAGAAACTCGAAATCCACAAGTAGATAGTTTCCTTGTTGATAAAGATTCGGAGGCGGCGCTGAATGCCGTGATAGATTCTTATTCCATTGTGAATCAGTTTGATGGAACTCCGACAAAGGAAGGGATCGAGAAGGGGATTGAGGCGATCGATGGAGTTTTAGACAAAGCCCCAGTTCGGTTTGTCGTCTTGATGTCTGATGGAGCTCCAGCCGGCGGAATTACTGAAGTCCAACAAGTGCAGGCGTTGATGCAGGCAAAAACAGACGTTCGTTTCTTTTCGGCTGCGGTCGGTGCTGGTGACTTGGCAACGAGCTATATGGCTCATATGTCAAGCGATGAGTGTGCCAATACTAATTGGACTTTAGCGGATGAGTGCCGACCGAGAGAGGGAATTGAATACGCGTTTGACGCAAGTACGGCCGATGGAACCAAGACCATGTATCAAGGAATCACGAACACCATCCTCGGCGCCGTGGTTTCGTTCACGACCGCGGTCGGGAGCCAAGTGACGGTTTCCGATCCGATACCGCTCAAGTCCGGAGTGAACCAAGCGATTGCGTTCCCTTCTGCATTCTCCTGCGATTCAGATCCGGCCGTGCCAGAGATTCAGAGCAAAAGCCAGAGTGCGCCGATTCAGTTGAACTTCACCGGAACCGGCCAAGTCGAATTGAGCAAGATTAAGTTTACTTATTGCCCGGCGAGACCGTAAAATTATGGCTTATAGGTTATAGGAAATAGCTTATGGGGGAAAATTCGAATGTCGAATTTCGATTCCTATAAGCTATAACCTAACACCTATAAGCTTTCGTATGAATTCACTTGACCAGCAACCATTTGCACAGCAGTCCTTTGCGTCTCCAGAGCCGCCGAAAAAGGTGTTCTTCAAGCCCTGGATGTTTTTGGTTGCCGGGGTGGTATTGGCCGGAATCATTATTGTTGCCGTTGTCGCAACGCAAGGTTCGCGCGCGGATAAGAGATTGCTTGAACAGCAGGTTTCTGATGCGGCGGCCGTGGCGGATTCTGCTTGCGCGAATGTAAAGAATAAGGAGGCGTGCAAAGAATCGAAACTCACGCAATCCGCGGCCGAGATTGGAGCCGTGGAAGCGTGCGGAATGATTCAAGAGCCGGTCGCGTACGACAACTGTCTCTGGACAGTGGCAAATGAAAAGGAAGAAGCGAACCTCTGCAAGCTCATCAAAAATCCTGATTGGAACGAGCGGTGTCGTGACGGGATTTTTTTGAACAGCGCGAGAGAAACGAAAACGCTTGCTCTGTGCGAAAAGATTGTTCGCGCGGAAACAAAAACAATATGCAAGAACGAGCTTGATCCACTAACTGTGGCTAATTGCGTTTTGCGCGGGCACGATGCGGCATGGTGCGCGGATTTCGCAATTTATCAGCGCGCGACTGAAACTTATGACAGAGTCTTGTGCGAAACCATCAAAACCGAGGAATTTAATAGCGCTTGCGGTGAAATATCTGTCCAAGATGTCCTATCGGACCTAGACGGTGACGGATTGACAGATTCTGACGAACGGAACATTTACAAGACCGATCCGGCAAAGCCGGATACGGATGGGGATGGCTATTCGGACGGAATGGAAGTAAAATCAAAGTATAACCCGCTTGGGCCAGGATAATTATTTTTCTCAATATGTTCGACAACCTTGTCGGAAAAGATCCAGAAGACATTTTTTCATCCACAGACGACCTGCCGCAGGTTGCGCCGCCTGTGAAATCCGGCGCGGTCATTTCTACGCCGTCTATATCGCAAGCGCCTGTTACCGCGCCGCAACTGGCACAGGAAGTTCAGACAGAGGCGGCTGTTTCTCTTCCGGTAAAAGAGCGTCACGGGATGTCACTTGTCTTTAAAATTCTGTTGTTTTTAGCGGCGGTGGTTATTGTGATTGGCGCGGCTTGGGCGATTGCGCGCGTTCTTCTTTCTTCTCCTGAATCACAAGTTCCGGAAGCCGCGGTTGTTCCGGAAGTTTCGGCGCCGGTTTCCGCGCCAGCCGCGGAAATACCATCCGAGACATCGGAAAAGCCCGTGGAATTGGATACGGATTTGGATGGAGTGATGGATACGCAAGAGCTTCAGCTCGGTACGAATATCAACAGTCCGGATACGGATGGAGACGGACTGACCGATCGCGAAGAAATCTCCGCGTACAAGACAAATCCGCTCATTTCGGATACGGATCAAGACGGGTTTGCGGACGGCGTTGAAGTGCGCAACGGATACAATCCGAACGGCGCAGGAAAATTGTTCCAAGTTCCATCGAATCCTTAAATTTGTCATTGCGAGGAGCGGAGCGACGAAGCAATCTTATCATTATTTATGTTTTCTAGTTCTCCGAAAATATCACCGCCTGTTCCAACGTCAGTGGCTACACCTCCGGCCAAAGAAGCTCCGGTTATTTTTGTGATGCCGCAAGCGTACCGAGGCCAAGGAGCTGGACAAATGACAGAGCCTAAAAAAGAGGAGATAAAATCAAAACCGGCGCAGAAACCCCCTGCTCCAAAGATTATTCTTCCGACCGCGTCAAAGCGCCATACAAAAAGTCTTGTAATTTTTGGGGTCGTTTTTGTCGTCATTCTCGGTATCGGAGGATTTTTTCTCATCCAATGGACGAATAAGCCAGCACAGGCTCCGGTTGTTCTCACGCCGCCCCCGACAGCGCTTCCATCGGCTTCGGCAACAGAGACTCCTCCGGCTTCGGGAACGCAGACAACCGGCGCGGCTGTCTCGCCGTTTGACGGGACATTTCAGTCAGGCGCGGACACGGACAGCGACGGGCTGACGGATAAAGAGGAGGTGGAAATTTATCGTTCGGATTCGCGTCTTCCGGACACGGACAGCGACGGATTTTTGGACGGAAACGAAGTGTTCAACGGATATGATCCGACGGCCGCGCCGCCGCAAACGCTTTTGCAAGGCGGGCTCGCTAAAGAATTTTTTGGCACGACTCCATTTTCTTTTGTCGTATGGCATCCCGCATCATGGTCTCTTGTCGTGGAAAGGGCCGTTTCCGAGGACCAGACATTTGTTTCAACGACCGGAGAGCAATTTCGTCTTTCCGTGAAGCAAAAAGACGCGGCGCAATCTCTTTCGGATTGGTACGCGGCCCAGGAGATTTCCGGAACCCCGCGCGTTTCCGTCACGAAAAAAGGCAAGACATTCTTGATGAGCGAAAACCAGCTTTTTGCGTTTGTGGATGTTGGCCAAGGCGTGGCGACATTCGCGTACGAACCTGGGACAAAAGGAACACTGGAATATTTGATGACATTACAGATGATGGTGAACAGTCTTGCTGTTGAACAATAATTTTGTGTTGAAGGTCGAGACGAATCAATCTTTGCTTCGCGGTGGAGAGCGAATTCCGCTCATGAAGCTGCAAAAAGCGGCGCAAGCCACAATGGAGGCCGTGGGGAAACAGGGGAAAGCCGTCTCCCTCGGTTTTGTTTCAGAAAAAGAAATCCGCAGATTGAATGCTCTTTATCGCGGGAAAAATAAAACAACGGACGTTCTTTCATTTGCTGATGGAGAAAACGGACAACTCGGAGAGATTCTGATCTGTTATCCGCAAGCGCGCCGGCAAGCCGAGCGGATCGGCCATTCGACGCGCAAAGAAGTGTTTTTTTTGTTTGTGCACGGTCTTTTGCATCTGTATGGTTTAGATCACGGACCAAAGAACACCGGGCGTATGTTTTCCATTCAAAAACGCATTTTGAATCGCTTATGATTTATTTTCGCCGTCTTTTTTTGAGTTTTCGCAATGCCATTCGAGGGATCGGAGTTGTGATAAATGAAGAACAGAGTTTCCGTATTCAAGTCATCATGGCCGTGTTTGTCGTTGCGGCCGGGTTTGGATTTCATGTGCGTGCGTGGGAATGGATCGTTTTGTTGCTTTTGATCGGCGTCGTGCTCGGGCTTGAGCTTTTGAACAGTGTTTTAGAACGTCTGGTTGACGCGCTCAAACCGCGCCTACATCCGGTTGCGCGCGATGTAAAGGATATGATGGCCGCGGTCGTGTTCATCGCCTCTTTTTTGTCTGCCATGGTCGGCATTTCGGTTTTTTGGCCGTACGTGTCCGCGCTTGTCGCTCATTTAGGCCTTAGAGTATACTAACAGTCAGTGCTGTATGTCGGAAGAAATTTTTACAGGAATTGATATCGGATCCCATGCTGTGAGAGTCGCTGTCGGGAAGCTCGTCTCTTCTCAAGACGCGCGGGACCAGATGCATATCATCGGGGCTGTTGAAGTACCTTCTGCCGGCGTAAGCCGCGGGACCATAACGGATATTGAGAACGCGGTTTCGTCAGTGTCCAAGGCGATTGAACAAGCCGAGCGCCTCACCGGCCTTCCGCTTAATTCCGCATGGGTCGGGATTTCCGGAAGTCATATCATGTCGCAGGAGAGCCGCGGGGTCATTGGGGTCGCGCGCAGTGACGGAGAGATTCGTGAAGAGGATGTGGAGCGCGCCATCGAGGCTTCCCGCACGGTCGCTACGCCGGCGAACTACGAAATTATTCATGTCATTCCAAAGAGTTTTATTGTGGATGGTCAGCGCGGTGTCAAAGATCCTGTCGGGATGAATGGCATTCGCCTTGAAGTTGATGCTCTCATCATTCAGGGATTGACGTCGCAAATCAAAAATTTGACAAAATGCGTGTATCGCACCGGATTGGATATCGAGGATTTGGTTTTTTCCGTTTTAGCCGCGGCAGAAGCCGTTGTCACGCCTCGACAAAAAGAATTGGGCGTCTGCGTCGTGAATATCGGAGCGGCGACGACAAGCATTGTTGTGTTCGAGGAGGGGGATGTGCTCCGAGCCTCTGTCCTGCCGGTTGGCGGGGATTATGTGACAAACGATTTAGCCATAGGTCTTCGAATTATGCTGGATGTCGCCGAACAAGTGAAATTGCGTTTTGCCACCTGCCGCGTTGAGGATGTCCAAAAGAACGAAAATATTGATTTGATAGAAGCCGGATCCACGCAACCCGAGACAGTCGGACGCAGATTTATCGCAGACATTGCCGGAGCGAGGATGCAGGAAATTTTTGAGATGGTTGATAAAGAATTGAAAAAAATTGACCGTTCCGGTATGTTGCCGGCCGGAGTTGTTTTGACCGGCGGCGGCGCGAAATTATCCGGAACCGTTGAAGTCGCAAAGAAAGTTTTGCGTTTGCCAGCCACATTGGGTTCCCCGATCGGCGTGAGTTCCGTGATAGACAGAACAGCGGATCCTTCGATGAGCGTCGCCGTAGGTCTGGCTTTGTGGGGACGCCATATGCGAGGAAGCGCCGAGTCAAGGGGATTAGGAAAAGTGTTTGCCAAAGGAAAAATTTTGGAGAAGATCGCCTCATGGTTCAAAAAGATTTTGCGTGGATTTAAAGCCTGACATAGAAATATAGCATCCCGCCACTTGCGAAGAGCGGGGTGTTTTTTGTTGCTTGACAACATTCGTGTTCACCCTTTACAGTGAGTACAAGAAATGTGGACAAAGAGTGTTGATTTGAATAAAAAACGTGTTCATCATCTACCTTATGGCCGAAGTAAAACCAGACATTGAAACATTTGCCAAGATCAAGGTGATAGGCATTGGAGGCGGTGGCGGCTCGGCCGTCAATCGAATGATCAAGTCTGAAATCAAAGGCGTTGATTTCATTGCCATCAATACGGATGTTCAAGCCCTTGGACAGAATTTAGCCATGACAAAAATCGCCATCGGAAAGACGCTGACGCGCGGTCTTGGGGCTGGCATGAATCCGGACATCGGCGCTCGCGCCGCAGAAGAGAATCAAAATGATATTCGCAACGCGTTGAACGGAGCGGATATGGTGTTTTTGACTTGCGGACTTGGCGGCGGCACTGGCACAGGCGCGATTCCAGAGATTGCGAAAGTGGCGAAAGATGTCGGCGCATTAACCGTGGCAGTTGTGACAAAACCGTTTTCATTTGAAGGAGCGCAGAGGCGTCGAATCGCGGAAGAGGGGCATGACAAGTTGATCCAATATGTGGATACCATTATTACTATTCCGAACGACCGCGTGCTCCAGATTATTGATAAAAAGACGTCGCTTGTTGACGCATTCGCGATTGTGGACGACGTGCTTCGTCAAGGTGTGCAGGGGATTGCGGAATTGATTACGATTCCGGGCTTGATTAACGTGGATTTCGCGGATGTGAAAGCGATTATGGAAAATTCTGGATCCGCGCTTATGGGTATCGGGAAAGCATCCGGCGACAATCGTGCGGTGGATGCGGCAAAACAGGCTATCGCGAGCCCATTGCTTGAGCTTTCGATCGACGGGGCAAAAGGTATTCTCTTCACTATTTCCGGAGGGACAAATCTCGGAATGCATGAAGTTGCGGAAGCCGCCAAAGTCATCACAGGCTCTGCTGACGAGGACGCGAAGGTGATTTTCGGCGCGAACATTGACGAAAATATGAAGGACGAGGTTCGGATTACGGTCGTCGCGACCGGTTTTGACAGCCGCGAACGACGGATGTCCGCTCCGGGCGTGGTTGAAGTACAGGCCCAGGGCACATGGGCGCCGAGCAATTATTTGCGTGTTCGCGAAGAAGAGCGTCTTGCTCCAAAACCAAAGATTGGATTTCCTCCTGCGCGTATGGTAGAGGAAACTTACCAGACTCCGGTTCAGAGACCAGAGCCAAAACCTCTTCCCGTGCCAAAGCCTGTTCCAAAGCCGATGATCCAGCCTTCAGCTCCACAAACGCAAAACATTCCTCCGGCGCCATCCCCTGCAAATCCGGAGGATGAAATCGAAATCCCGGCGTTTATCCGGAAAAAGATGATGTAGAGTTTGTTTTTTTGGGTGCAGCATGGTCATGAGGTAAGCGTTTTGGTGGTCTGGTTCCAGGCCGGCGAAATGCTTGTCTCATGGACAAGACAGAACCGCACCGAAATTCCTTCGGATGCGTCAGTAAAGAAAGGAGACGGTAATGGCGACCAAGTTTGATCACGCTAGGCCATGGGATTTTAAGAACATTGTAGAGCAGGCCGTTATACTTGCGCAGTATTTTCCGGGTCTCGACTTCTCGCGTGTTGTAGATGTGGCAGTGCGGTCTTTCTGGAAGAAAGGTCATTTCGTCCTGCCGGATGGCATGGACGGTCTTGCTCTCATCCCGAAGCATTCGGCTGTGGCCCGGCTTGCAAAAGGAAACGAGGAGTGGCCGGCGTATAATCGCGCCCTCGTCCACCTTTTCGAGATCTTGAAGGCGGATTGCCGTGAGTTCGACTTCGTTGACATTATCGGGGTCGGTCCCGATGTCGAGCGCTGTACCAGGAAAACTGTTGAAGTCTACAGAAGGCTTGAGGCAATTCCAGGCGATGTGCTCGTGATGGCAGTTCAGACAGGCCGTCTGTACAAAGGGAAGTCGGCCTATGACGTTTGCGACCTGTTGAAGATGAAACAGGAGTTCGGTCTGGATTCTTTTGCAGTCGGGTGCATCGTTCTGACGCACCCAGAGCGTATGGACAAGCCGGAGCCCCACATCGACTCAGTCGGAAGTGTGCATGCTCCGTTTCCAGAGGCGCCGTTTGCCGAGGTTACTTGCTTGGGTCGTTGGCCGCCTTTCGACCGGCTCATATTCAACAAGCATCAACGTGTATCGTTTTCTGAGGGTTGCGGCTCCGCAACAGGGGTCTGCTCTGAAGTGGAATTCTGACCCGTCTTTTATCGGCGTTCGTCTTTGACGGGCGCCGACATTTTATTTAGCCAGTCAATCGCGGTATAATGTTTCCATTCAAATATGAGAAAGGAGGCGCGGAGACATTATAAAAAAAATAAACCATCAACCTTCGTTCTGTTTTTGGTTTTGGCGACGTTTGTCGGCATGTTCGGGGGAACACTCGCGTCTCTCGCGGTTTTGAATCGGTATCTTCCGTCTGTCGGTAGTCTCATCGCAGAGACGAGCCTTTCTGAAGGGGGTCGCAAGGATCAGACTGTTGATGTCGTGGATCAGGTTGTCCCGGCCGTTGTCAGTATCATCATTAAAAAAACGAGCGGAACCGATGAGTTATCTTCAAGCGCGATGATGACCGTGGGTGGCGGAACCGGTTTTTTTGTGGACAACAACGGCTTGATCGTCACGAACCGCCATGTCGTCGCTGATACTGACGCAATGTATGTTGTTGTGACGAACGACGGGACCGAGCTGGCCGCTTCGGTCGTGGCTCGCGACCCGCTTCTTGACATTGCGATGATCAAGGTAGAGCAAGGGACATCCCCGAAGATTTATCTTGGAGATTCCGACGCATTACGTATCGGCGAGACGGTCATTGCGATCGGGAATACACTTTCCGAGTTTCCGAACACGGTGACAAGAGGGGTTGTTTCCGGAATGAACCGTCATGTATGGGCCGGCGATCTGTTCGGATTCGATGCGGTGATCGAGCGCGCCATTCAAACCGACGCGGCCATCAATTTAGGAAACTCTGGAGGACCGCTTGTAAATTTGGATGGTGAGGTTGTTGGCGTGAATACAGCGATCAGTATGGAGGGCGAGGCTGTTGGATTCGCGATCCCGATCAACGAAGTCAAAAAGGCCATTACCGATGTCGAGCAGTACGGCCGCATTATGCGTCCGTGGCTTGGCGTGAGATATGTGATGGTTGATGCGGCGCTCGCAAAGGCCCATGGGCTTGTCTACGATTTTGGAGCGTTCGTTTCCGAAGGAACAAAACAGCGCCCGGGAGTCGTTTCCGACAGCCCGGCGGAAAAAGGAGGAATTAAAGGCGGGGATGTCATTGTTTCAGTTGATGGAAATGTGTTAAGGGATGGACGGACACTTGGGCAATTTTTGTCTGATCGGGCACCGGGCGACCGCGTGGCGCTTCAAATTTCCCGCGGCGACAAACTATTATCAATGGAAATTATTTTGGGAGAGTTTCCGATGGATTAGCCATTAGCCTTTAGCCTTTAGCTCGAGCTAACGGCTAATGGCTAAAGG
>CAZPPQ010000031.1:0-9704 GCA_964588505.1 uncultured Gammaproteobacteria bacterium
ACGCGGCTCTATTCACCATAGAGATGTTGCTAAACGAATCAAAATTACGATTTCTTCTCAAACATTCCGACACGATACAATTCCACGACAACCAAAAAAGCGGCAAGGACCGCCGGACCGAGAATGAATCCGATCGGCCCGAAAAACTGCAATCCACCCAACATACTGATCAAAATGAGCAGCGCGTGCATATGCGTTTTCCCGCTCACGAGGTATGGCTGAAGAATATTGTCAGCAAGGCCGACAACAATCGCGGACCAAACCGCAAACCCGATACTCGCCGCCAAATGTCCGGCAAAAAAGAGATACAGGATGACCGGAATCAAAATAAGCGCGGTCCCGAACAGTGGGATTTGCGACGCGATAATCGTCAGAGCGGCCCAGATAGAAGCGCCCGGGACTCCAAACACGACCATGCCGATACCGGCTAAAATCGCCTGAATGACCGCAACGACAAGGGTTCCGAAAATCACGCCGCGCACGGTTCCGACGATCTTTCCGAGAATCCGGCGATCCGTCTTGTCTTCAAGCGGACTAAGTGAAATAAGAGTCTTAATGATCCGTTCCCGATCCACCAAAAAATAGTAAGTGCAGATGAAAAAAATAAATGTCTCAAACAAAAAAGTAAGACCGCCGGAAAAAATGGCAGCCAAGTTTGTCGAAACCCAGTTCGACATCCTTCTGACCAAATCGCCGACATCCATAGATGTTATCTCCTTTTGCAACACCTGCGGCAGGTTCGCAAACCATGTCTGATCTTCCACCTTAAAACCGGCAACCCATTGCGGATCGGCAATCGTCATCTTGGCCAGATCAATCCCTTGTCCGATCATAAAAAATGAAAGAAAAATGAGCGGAACAACGATCACACAGAACATCAGGACAATCATCAGGAGCGCGGAAAGGCGCGGACGGATCCGCTTGCGGACGCGCGCGTCAATCGGAGAAAGCAAGATGGCCGCGACTCCGGCAGTCGCAAGCACGACGGCGTAAGGAGCGACGATTTGCCAAAATAAAAATACGACCGCGGCCGCAAACAGCAGAAAAAATCCACGGTTTACAATGGTCCTATGTCCTCCGTTCGTCTTCAACATAATCCTCCTTGGTTTAGAATAGTATATCACGATCTTTTCCCTTGACGCCACCTCATTTTCAGCATATGATGCCCGCACCTTTCGGCCCCATCGTCTAATGGTTAGGACACGGGCTTTTCAAGCCTGTAACGGGAGTTCGACTCTCCCTGGGGTCACCACAAATCCATCCAGCAATGTCTGGATGGATTTTTGATTTTCGCAGTCTTCTTGTTTTGTAGTACAATGCCATTGTATGGCAACATTTCTTTACGTTTCCATTGTCCTCTTTATTATTTGGCTCGCGATTTTCTTGCTCTCCCCCTCCAGCCGCCGCGAGCAGGTGCTCATGAGCTTTATCGGCCTGCTTCTTGCTCCGGCCGTGATGCTCATCACATTCGGATCGCACAGCGATTTATCAGACATCAAGCCAATCGGAATCGAAGACGGGCTATTCGCATTCGTGTTGTTCGGCATTGCTTCTGTCATCTATCAAGTCGTCTTTGCCAAACATTTAGAATTTCTGCGCGATTCTCGTTCAAAACGCGCCCCATCCCTTTTGCGATGGACAATCTCTCTTATCTTCATCATCTGCATTTGGCTCTTTCTTGCGACATCGCTCGCTGTCCTGTTCTCGACTCCCGCATTACAAGCAACAATCGTCTCCGGTCTTATGGTCGGCATTTACATCATTGCGGATCGCAAAGATTTGCTCGCTGATGCGCTCCTTTCCGGAGGCTTCATTGTTATTCTCATTTTCATCATTGAACAACTGTTTTTCGTGCGCCTGTTTCCAGAAGCCGCGCAAACTCTTTGGCAGTCAAAAGAGATACAGGGGATTCTGCTTTCAGGCATTCCTCTTCAAGAACTGCTTTGGATGGGAGTTGTCGGATTTACGATCGGCCCACTGTATGAATATGTTCGCAGGATGCGTTTGATATGATGCCAACTCTGCCAGATTGGATGTCCGAACCGACATCCCATCCGATTTCCACAGAGCCATGGCTCTCTCCGCTTGAGGGCCAGCTTTCCGTTGATGTACTCGAGACAGAGCAAAATATCATCATCCGATCGGCTATAGCCGGAGTGAAAGCCGAGGATCTTGACATCAACGTCACTCAAGACACGGTCACGATACACGGCAAGCGCGAAGAAGGCTGTCATGCCTCAGATGCGGAGACGGCCCATGTTCAAGAATGTTATTGGGGAAATTTTTCGCGCTCCATTGTGCTCCCGTGTCATATCCGACCGGACGAAGCCGAGGCAATGATCAAAAACGGCATCCTCACCATCACGCTGAAAAAGGCCAGAACACTGTCGCGTCTGACGGTTATTGAAGAAAAAGATTTTTGATTGTATGAACCACCGCATTGTCTCCCATTTGTTCCGCACGATCTGGGGAATTTTTTTTGTCTGTCTCTTCCTCCTTATCGGAGTTGCATATGGATGGTCTTCGCATTTTGCCGGTCTTATCCCGCCGAATGTCTGGATAGGCTCGATCTCGGTCGGTGGCATGGATCCGGAAGCGACAAAAGAAACAGTCCAGACAAAAATTGACGACATTTTACAACAAGGGATCCCTGTCGTTCTCATGGGAAAAACGGCTGTCCTCCCGCTCACAACCAGCACAAGTTCGAATGCGACGGACGACGTGTGGTTTGACGTTGATCTGGCGATTCAAAAAGCCATGGAGCCGGAACGAGCAAACAAGCCGTTTCTGAATATGTTCCACGTGGTTCGTTCCCTCTTTCGTGGGAAGATGATCCCGATGACCGTCCAAATCAACCGCGCACAAATCACGGAAAGCGCGGAACAACTTTTTCCGGAAGCGGAACTTCCAATCCTCGAAACGTCCTTTGTATTCCAAAAAAATGCCGACGAATGGAAAGGCACAGTGCGTGAAGGAACACCCGGGTATGAGTATCAATGGGACGCATTTTTTGCCGATCTCGCTTCGCGGCTTGCGCGGATTGAAGCCAGCCCGATCACGATGACGCTTGCCAATCGGGCGCCGGCTGTTTCAACCGGGGAGGCTCTGGCAGCGCTTCCAAAAGTCATCGCCCTAATCTCGCGTACCCCATTCACCCTCTTTTTTCCTTCTGTCGAATCTCCGGAAAAAACGTATGAAATGACAGACGAAGAAATCGCTAAAATCATCGCTCCGCAAAAAGCCAACGGCGGCTCGCTTTCCGTCAACAAAAAAGCGTTCGAAAAATTCGCGAAAAAGATCGGGCCGTTATTCGAGCAACCGGCGATCGAGGGACGGTTCCGGATGGAAAGCGGCCGTGTGGCTGAATTCGTCCAAAGCGCGAATGGGAGGCTGATAGACCGCGAAGCATTTGAAAAAAATCTTTTAAAACTTTTCCAAAGCGAAACCGAGATTTCCACCGCGATCCCAATGATGGCCATTGCCCCAAAACAAACATTGGAGCAAGTAAATATGCTCGGCATCAAAGAGATGCTCGGGGTCGGTACCTCATCGTTCAAAGGGAGCCCGTCGAACCGCGTCAAAAACATCAAAAACGGGGCAAGACTTCTTAATGGCATTCTCATCGCTCCGGGAGAAACTTTCTCCCTCTTGAACGCGCTCAAGCCATTCACGCCGGAAAATGGATACCTTCCGGAACTCGTAATTAAGGGGGACCGCATCAAACCGGAATTAGGCGGCGGCCTTTGCCAAATCGGCACAACGACCTTCCGCGCGGCCCTCAACTCCGGACTTCCGATTATTGAGCGTAGCAACCACTCGCTTGTCGTATCTTATTACAACGATCCGTCGAACCATAATCCCGGAACCGATGCCACTATTTATGAACCTGCCCCTGATTTCAAATTCTTAAACGACACCGAAAATACCATTTTGTTCCAAACGGAAGTTCTGTCAGAAAAAGCCGAGCTCCACTTCACGTTTTGGGGGACATCAGACGGCCGGAAAGGATCATACACTCCGCCGATTGTCTCCAAATGGATTCCGATCGGAGAACCGAAAACAATAGAAACCCTCGACCTTCCGCCCGGGGAAAAAAAATGCCAGGAAGCGCACGTCGGAGCAGAAGCATCATTCACGTATTCCCTTTTGCATCCGGATGGAACAACGACGAATCGAGTCTTCACTTCACACTACCGACCTCTGCCCGAAATCTGCCTGCTAGGGGTTGAAAAAATCAGTGAAACTGATCCTGCAACTCCGGAAACTCCGGCTGTTAAAACCCCGACCCCTCTCACTCCGTAAAAACAAAACTGCGTCCGACCTTATCCACATGTAAGGCCTTGCGCGGTTTTTCAAACACCGTATCATCAGAGCTGGGTCCGCGTCGTCCGATACGCAACCGAGGTTATCGGATACTCTGGACCAACAAACAAAAACAAAAAAAAATCCGTCGTAGACGGGAAACTGCAGGCAAGAAATTTCATCTATGGAGAGACCGAGTCCAAGGACCTGGCGCTTCCAGAAGAGTGAAATCCCATGCTTGTCGTGCCTGCAGGTTCCTAGCTGCGACGGACTGTTTTTGTCTCGGGAAGGAATGTCTTCACCGTGAACAATGCAGGATAGCAAAGGCATTTTCTTTTGTCAATAGACGCGGGGATTTCAGAATCAAAAACCGTCCGGTGATAGCCGGACGGTTTTTCTATTTTTCCACAGATTCTTTACGGTTTCTCGATCACGGCGTCAATCAGTCCATAGGCAAGAGCGTCTTCCGGATCCATAAAATTATCACGCTCGGTATCTGTCTCGACCTTCATCTTTTTCTGGCCGGTATGCTTTGCCAAAATCGCATTCAGACGATCCTTAATCTTCAAAATGCGCTCGGCATGAATCTTGATGTCGGTTGCCTGGCCTTCAAATCCTCCCAAAACTTGATGGATCATCACTTCGGAATTCGGAAGGCTGAACCGTTTGCCTTTTGTGCCTGCGGCAAGAAGCACCGCTCCCATTGAAGCCGCCATCCCAACGCAAATCGTGGACACATCCGGCTTCACATACTGCATGGCATCATAAATCGCAAGCCCCGCTGTCACAGAACCTCCTGGTGAATTGATATAAATCTTGATGTCCTTTGTCTTGTCCTGACTTTCCAAAAACAAAAGCTGCGCGATGACAAGATTCGCAACCGTATCGTTTATGGCCGTGCCGAGAAAAATAATGCGATCCTTGAGCAAACGGGAATAAATGTCATACGCGCGCTCACCGAGGCTCGTCTTTTCAATCACGGTCGGAATAAGGATTTCGGATTCCAATGAATATGTTTTGTCAGTCATAGAATAAAATTACACTTTCATTATGACAGAATGCGGCTCAATGCGCCACCCGCCGCGCGTGTTTTCTTTGATGCGCGCGTTCGAAATCGTGAACCCTGCCGCCTTTTTATGCCCTCCGCCACCAAGCGCTTTCGCAATACTGGAAACGTCAAGATGTTGCGAGCGCATACTCATTTTGATCCCACCATCCGCTGTCTCACGAAGGACAAACACGGAGTGATCTTCAGATACAAGGCTCAAAAAATTCGACAGGCCATCCACATCATCATCAGTCACGCTATTTTCTTCAATATCTTTCCGCGTCAAAAACGTCGAGAGAATACCATTCGAAGAATGTTTGATAATGCGTTCAAAAGCAATGCCCCAAAGCCGCAAAACGGCCACGGACCGATTTTGAAACAAAGAACGAATCACATCCTGAATCCGCGCGCCGCATAACATGAGCTCTGAAGCGGCGCAAAACGCCTGCTCATCAGTCGCGCTGTTGCTGAAAATGCCGGTGTCAAAGCAGATACCGGAAAGCAGACAGGTCGCGACTTCGCGGCTGATCTCAATATGGTTGTGTTTGAAAAAACGATACACGACTTCGCAGGTCGCCGGGGCCGTCGTAAACAGCACATTCAAATCGCCGTAGCGCGGATTGGAATTGTGATGATCCACGTTCACGAGGAATGGCGTGCCGTGGACTTTGGAAACAAGTTCGCGAATGTACTCGCGATCAGAGCAATCAAAACTCACAACCAAATCAATCTCCTCATTTTTGAAAATGGACGCATCGTCCGTGCACCAATCCGCGTGCGGAAACGTTTGATAGCGCGCGGGAAGAGAATTGCTCACATACACGCGTGTCGGTTTTCCGATGTGCGCCAAATAATCCGCCACAGCAAGCGAGGCGCCGAGACTATCGTCATCAATGCGTTCATCCGCAATCAAGACCGGATATTTGGCCCGTTGCAAAAGCTCGAGTAATTGTTCAAACAAATAAACATCCATAAATCAGACGAAGGACTATACCGCGATCAACAAAAACGGTCAATCCACCATTTATTCCCCGAGCGAAAGCCAGCCATGCTGGCTGAAGTCGAGGGGCTCGAAACGCTTAACGAAAACACATCTTCTTGTTATTCTATCGCGTCGCCCTTTCCCAACCCATCGAGGTGCCCATGAGACCGCTCGAAAAGTTCGACAATTGGGTTCACAAGAACCTCATGAACCCAACGTTCGTCCGGGTTCAAAAAATGTTTCACTGGAACCGTTTCCAGCTCATCATCTGGTTTTCGAAAACCTTCATAGCCTGCGGAATCGGGATCACAATCACCCAATTCTTTATCTTGCAATGAATCTTGACCAACGGAAAAAGTGGAAAAGAAGAGGACGAAATATTTCGGAACCTTGTCAGCTCTTTCAGAAGAATTCGAAAAAACAGGAAGTTGCAAACTCCCAACCTTCCTCCTGCGAAAGGCACGGATACAAAAAATGGCAAGGCCCATCCGGACGATGACGACGGGCATCTTCACGTTCATTATTTTCTTTCAAACTTATTCCGCCAATGACAAAGTGTTCGCCCTGCAAAATGCTTTCCTGTTTCTCTATATTCTTTCAGGTACCGTCAAAGCCCACCTTTGGGACATCAACGACGTGGATCCCAAAGACCGCGCGTACCTCCTCGGCCGGCAGACGGCCGACGACGCAATCTAACCACCCCACTCGGGTGGTTTTTGTTATGGGATTGCTTCGTCGCCCCGCCTACGGCGAGGCTCCTCGCAATGACCGGAGGAAATGGGTGGTTTTTTGTTTTGAGACGCAAGCCCCTCGACTTCGCTCGGGGAATAATTAATAACTTCGCGCAATTTTCCAATTCAGCTATAATGCGCGAAACACCGACCACATTATGTTTCTGACAAAACTCGAAGTCCAGGGGTTCAAAACTTTCGCGAAAAAGACGACTCTCCATTTCTTGCCTCCGAAAGGAGAACACAATCCGATCACATCCGTGGTTGGCCCGAACGGCTCCGGCAAATCAAACTTGGCGGATGCGATGCGTTGGGTGCTTGGAGAGCAAAGTTTGAAACTCTTGCGCGGCAAAAAATCCGAGGACATCATCTTTTCCGGATCCGAAGGACACGGACGCGCTGGCTTTGCCGAGGTTTCAATCACATTCAACAATGAAGACAAGGCAATGCCTGTGGATTATGCCGAAGTTACAATCACACGGAGGCTATACCGCGACGGCGAATCAGACTATCTTCTGAACGGATCAAGCACCAGACTTTTAGATATCCAACTTTTGCTTGCGCAGGCAAACGTTGGTCAGCGGTCGTATAGCGTCGTTGGTCAAGGAATGGTAGACCACATTCTTGTAGCGTCTCCGGAAGAGCGCAAAGCTTTTTTTGACGACGCGACAGGCGTCAGGCAGTTTCAAATCAAGCGCCGCGAAGCTCTGCTCAAGCTGAAGCGCACGCACGAAAATCTGGTTGACATCGAAATGCTCCTAAACGAGATCGAACCGCGTATGCGGAGCCTGAAACGACAGGTTTCGCGCCTTGAACAGCGCGAAGAAGTGGAAAAAACGCTTCATGAACTTGAACGTCAATACTACGGCACGATGTGGTGGCAACTGGAGGATCAGTTTGCTGTTATCCAAAAACAACATGGGGAACTTGAAGCGAAAATCAAAGGTGAACGCAACGGACTTGAAGAAATGGAAAAACGTGTAAATGTCATCGAACAAGAGGAGCGCGGAAAAGAGACACAAGATTCCGGTCTCTTGAACCTGCAGAAGCAATACCAAGACATCCAAAAAGAACGCCAGCACATCCGCGATGAACATTTTGAGATCCGGAAATCCATCGAAATGGCCAACGTGCGGGCACAGTCCGTATGGACACCGCTTCCGCTCCTCAAAATCATCGAGGAGGTGACGCGAATCGAGACCGAACAGAAAGAGATCATTCAAAAAGTGAAAACGGTAAAAACAATCGAGGAACTTCGCATCCTCGAGCCGAAACTCGAAGCCACCATCTCGCGAACAACACAATTACTCAAACATCTGGAACGACCGGTGCCCGAAGATGTAAAGCCTGATCCGATAGCGGCGCAAAAGCTCGACGAGCTTGCTGCAAAGCAAAAAAACATTGAAGAGCAACTCAAATCCGTTGAACACCAAATTGAGACATGTGTCACAAAAGAAAAGGCTGTGCGGACCGAGTTGCTGGATCTCCAAAAAGAATTTCGTGCAAAACAGCAGTCGCTCCATGCACTCGAAAACCGGCGAAATACGATTTCGATCGAGTTGGCGAGACTTGAGGAGCGCAAAAAAAATCTCTCAAATGAGATGGACGAGCAGCTCGCTCCACCGAGCGATCCGCGCCGCGCGACGAGCCAGCTCCCGTTTGAAATCCGCTCAAAGCGCATCGAAAAGTTTTTTGACGCAACGGTCATCCATCCGGAGATCCAGCGCCTACGCTACAAACTCGAGCTGATCGGAAGCATCGAACCGGAGACGGTTAAAGAATTTGAAGAAACAAAAACACGCTTTGAGTTTTTAGATGGACAAGTCAAAGATCTGCGACAAGGAATGAAAGACATAGAAAAGGCGATCGACGAACTCGACAAGGACATTCACGAGCAGTCTGAAAAGGCGTTCAAGGACATCAATCATCAATTCCAACGATTCTTCAAAATGCTATTCGGCGGCGGGACATGCGGGCTTATGAAGCTCACTCGCGAAGATCTCACGAATGAGGAGGCTGAAGAGACACAGGAACATTTGGCTCCAGAATACCTAAAAGAATTCGAGGATCGTGTGGTTGGGATAGACATCCAAGCCACTCCACCTGGCAAGCGCATCAAGGCATTGAATCTGCTTTCTGGCGGCGAGCGAGCGCTCACCTCGATTGCCCTGCTCTCGGCCATCATGGCCGTGAACCCAAGCCCGTTCGTGGTGCTAGATGAGGTAGATGCGGCGCTAGATGAAGCAAACACGATTCGATTTGCGGACATCCTTGGGGAGCTTTCAAAGCTCACGCAATTCATCATCATCACCCACAATCGCGCTACTATGGAAAAAGCCTCGATGCTCTATGGAGTTACGATGGGCGACGACGGGGTGAGCAACTTGCTCTCTGTAAAACTCGAAGATGTCCAAGAATCAAGAACAGCAAGGCGGTGAGCATTGACAATCCAGTCAGATCCACTTATACTCCGAGCACCGTCAGAAACGCTCTACTTTTTGACAAACCCGCCGGTAGTTTCTTACAAGCTACCAGCTACAAGCTATAAGCTAACTATGGTTTCTATCCGTCTTTCACGCATCGGCAAACGCAACCAGCCATGTTACCGCGTGGTCGTGGTTCCAAAGCACAAAGACCCGTG
>CAZPPQ010000032.1:0-8280 GCA_964588505.1 uncultured Gammaproteobacteria bacterium
CCCTTCTTCAATCAAAATCGCCATAGCAAGCGTTGGATTCGTATAGGGCCCAAAACCGATAAACCACGCATTCGTCTTTTCCTGCCCGGCGGTCTGGGCTGTGCCGGTCTTTCCCGCCACTGGTTTTGAGAGCCCCCCAAGCGCGCGCACACTGCCTTCGGTTACGGCCTGCCGCATCCCCTGACGCACGAGAGCAATCAAGTCCTCTTGAACCGGCTTGTCGAGACTTAAAAAAACCGGAGGAACTTCTTTTCCATCAATTTTTTCAAGCAACATCGGTTGCACGCGCGTTCCGCCATTTGCGAGCATCGCTGTTCCGACAGCCATTTGCAGAGGCGTGACAAGCAAATCCCCCTGCCCGATCGAAAGATGATATGTGTCCCCGACAAACCAGGGCTCCCCTTTTGTCTTCTCCTTCCACTCTTTTGACGGCAAAAATCCGTCTGCCTCGTTCGGTAAATCAATGCCAGTCTTTGAACCGAATCCGAACAGCCGCGCGTATTGCGTGAGGCGATCAACACCAAGTCCGGTCACGTCCCCGAACCCGCCGCCGATGATGTAAAAAAACGTATTGACCGACCATGCGATCGCCTTGCGAACATCCGTAATGCCATGCCCGCCGGCTTTCCAATCCGGAAAAAACCATGGGCCGATGCTTAGGCCGCCGGTTGAGAGGAACGATGTGTGTTCGGATATGATCTCTTCGGCCAACGCCGCGTACGCGATAAACGGTTTGAATGTGGATCCGGAAGGAAATTCGCCGGATATCGCGCGCGGAAAAAGCGGATGATCCGGATGATCCGCAAGCGCGGCAAATGTCTCTTTTGTCATTCCGCGGACAAAGGAGTTGTTCTCATACGCTGGCCAGCTTACGAGCGCGCGGACGCGCCCGGTCTTTGGATCCATCGCGACCACGGATGCTTTTTTTATGCCTAGACGATCAAGTATTTCGACCAAGCGTTTTTCCGTAAATGCTTGCAATCCCGCGTCGATTCCAAGCGTGATTGCCGAGCCCGGGACGGCTTTTTCCTTGGAGACCATCATCAGTTCCCGACCGCGAGCATCCACTTCTGTAACGGTTTTTCCAGGGGTTCCGCGCAAAATTGTTTCAGAGGATTTTTCAAGACCTGATTTTCCAAGTGTATCCGTCGGACGATACATTCCGGAATCAAGATCATTTTTATCCACGGCGCCGACATAGCCCAAAACGTGAGAAAGGGACCGGATATGGGAGAGCGGGTAAGATCGTACCGAAGCGGCGCGAAGACGAAATCCAGGAATCCCGGTCGTCTCGATTGAGAGACGCATAGCAGTCTCATAGGGAAGGTCTCGGACAATCGGCATTTCTTCAGAAAAAAGGTCGCCAGCTTCAGCCATCAACGTGTCTAAATCTTTTTGTGTCAGATTGATCGCTTTCCCGATGCGATCAAACACACGCGCGCGTTCCGTAGGATCGCGCGGCAGGTCTCTCATCATCATGGTTAAGGAAAAAGCAGGGATATTTTCCGCAAGAATCGCGCCGGAATGATCGTACAAAATGCCGCGCGGCGCCGGAGCGACCGAGGTCCGCACACGATTCTCTTCTGCGAGCGCGCGATAATGATTTCCGCGCGCAATTTGCAAAAAAGCCGCCCGTCCGACCAAAATAATCATACAAGCGAGCGCGATCGCAATGGCGATTTGGAAGCGCCGCCGCGGAATAACGGAAGAAATACGCATAGCGCCGCTGGCATCTTTCCAAAGGAATCCTTCTTCGGCCCAATCGTCAAATGCGCGATACGGACGTCCTTTGCTTACATCGCCAAAGTCTCGGTTGTCCGAAATCACGAAAAGTCCGGATCGTTTCATAATCTTTCGTAAAAAGACGCGAGCCGCTTGATGGGACTTGATCGAAAAAACAAGACGGTTAAAAGGCAAAAAAGCATAAGGCTGCGGATGAGAGCGGAAGAAAAAAAGGCCGGCCATGTTTGAGGAGCCGCGTCGCGCAGGCTTATCAAAAGCAATAGAGCGCCCTGACTTGATAAAAACGCAAGTGATGTCGCGATTCCGCACGCGATCAATCCGTAAAAAGATCGTCCGGAAAACACAAACCGCGCGCAAAGATATGCGGCTGACGCGGCTATGGCGTAAGAAACGGTTTCCAATGGCAAAATTCCGAGATGAAGGACGTCCAAAAAAAATCCTTGCGCGACCATGAACCAAAGCGTCTCCCTTTTTCCAAAATGAACGGAAAGCGAAAGGCTTACGGCTACGATGACCGGCGTCATGGCGATCCATCCCGGAAGAGAGGCTATGAAAGAAAATTCCAAAGCGACTAAAACGAGAAAAATACCAGCGAGAAATAAAAACGGTTTCATAACTGGTACCCGATGATGACAGTAACGGAATCCCGATGACGCATATCCACAAACGGTTCGATCACCGCTTCCTGAAACGGCTCGGCTTTGTCGGATTTTACAGAATTGACCGTCCCGATCAACAAGCCGCTCGGGACGCCGGACTCAAGCCCGGATGTCACAAGCAGATCATTCACATGCAAAGACTCATTGTGTGGCACAAACTGCAGGCGCATCAACGATCCGCTCAACCCCCGCGTAACGCCGACGGTCTGATCCGTATTGAAAATCGTAGCCGCCGTAGAGGTCGTCGGATCCGTGAGAGATCCAATGGTCGCGGTCGCCTCGGTCGTTGAAACGACTTTTCCGACCATGACTCCATCCTCGACAATGGCCGGCTGGCCAGCGAGAATGCCATCGCGCGCGCCGCGATCAATAAGAAACGTCCGCGCCTCTTCGCTTGCCGTTCTTGCGATGAGATGGGCCGAGATCAGACGATATCCTTTCCGTTCAGAAAAAAGAAGGCGTTTGTGCAGATCCTGATTTTCCAGTTGCAGGCGTTCGAAAATTTTACGATCAACCGCGAGCGTTATGCGTTCTTTTTCCAGCGCGGAAAGTTTTTCCGGCGTGCAGGAGCTTGTGTCCGTCCATCCGCGCGCCTGAACGTGCATCCACGTGCCGGCGGCGATGAACGGACGTTGAAGCAACGCGAATCCGCGTTCCGTCCATCCGCGAAAAAGAATGGAGAGAAAAAAAATTCCGGCCATACCAAGCAAGATCGAGATGACAGGGCGGCGTTCGCGAAAACCGAGAAGCATAATTTATCGAGATCTTTATCCATCATTTTTTGACGCGGAAGGGAGAGAAATATCTCGTAACATCGGCATGTTTTCAAGCAGAGCCCCTGCCCCACGCGCGGCACAGGTGATCGGATCCTCTGCCACACGGACCGGAATTTGTGCCTGACGGGAAATCAATATGTCCAATCCTTTCAGAAGCGCGCCGCCACCAGTCAAAATGATCCCACGCTCGTAAATATCCGCAATCAGTTCTGGTGGTGTTATCTCTAGCGTGGCTTTGATATTCTCGATAATGACCATAATCGAACGATACATTGCTTCGCGAATTTGCGTATCGTTTACGATAATTTCTTTCGGAAGTCCGGTGATCAAATCACGGCCGCGCATCTCTATTTGTAAAGGTTCATCTTGCTGGACCGCGGTTCCAATACGAATTTTGACCTGTTCCGAGTTTTTTTCGCCAAGTAAAAGGTTGAACATATCGCGCGCATATTGGATGATGTTGCGGTTGAGCTCGTCTCCGGCAATCGGCAGGGATTTCCAGGTAACAACACCCCCAAGCGAAATAACTGCGATCTCCGTTGTCCCGCCTCCGATGTCAACGACCATATTGCCGATAGAATCCATAATTGGCAGGCGAGCGCCGATGGCCGCGAGAATCGGCGTCTCGACCAAGAAAACTTCGCGTCCGCCTGCCGAAAACACGACATCCTCGACCGCCTTGCGCTCGACCTCGGTCGTTTCAAGCGGCACGCCGATCACGACCAATGGCCGCGGGAGAATCGTAAACGATTCCGCATGAACCTTGTCAATAAAATGTTTGAGCATTTTCTCCGTAACTTCGAAATCCGAAATAACGCCTTTAACGAGCGGCTTTGTGGCAATGATGTGTGGCGGCGTTTTTCCGATCATATCCCTTGCCTCGAGCCCGACAGCCACTATTTGCTCTGTGCGCGTGTTCACGGCCACAACCGAAGGCTCATGGATAACGATGCCTTTGTCTTTGGCAAAGACAAGAGTGCTTGATGTGCCCAAATCAATACCTAGATCTTTTGAAAATTTTCCAAGAATTTTGTTTAACATAAAAGGAGAGCTTCAATCTTACAGAAGCGTCCTCATTTACGCAATCCGAAATTTTTACCCTCGTCTGTGTATGGTCAAAAGCGCCATTTCTACGCATGTTCCGGCCAAAATGAGCAATCCCGCCGTCCACCACCGAAAAAGACCGGACGACAGAAGCGCCAGGGTTCCGATGATGATTCCGGTAAGAAGAACGGCCTGCCGAAATGCCCTTGAGACATGTCTGGAGACGATTTCTTCTTTCTTGAACCGCATCCGGACACTCGTGCCGATAATGGAAAGGAGGCCGATGAGCGCGCAAGCCAATGTTCCATAGAATAACGCGATACCAACCGTTCCTGTTTTGAGAGGATCAACGGAAAAAAGCACGACCCACCATGCAATGAACGCGGCGGCTGCGCTAACGGACATGAGTAAAAGATAATCGCGGAAAAACATAAAAAGGCTTTTTCTATTCTATCACATTCCGTGTGCGGTATTCGTCCACGAATCGCGTATGAATCCGCATAATGACCGATTCCGGCACCTTGCGCTTGACGGCCGCGAGCAGATCCATCTTTTTTGTGGAAACAAAATGGTTCGCGGAAGAATTTTTGCAATCAATCGTGAGCACGCCGTCCTTCAAAGAGACGGCTCGCGCATCGTCCGTGTGTCCGTTTGGCAAAAGAGAAGCGAGAAAAGCGTTTGCTGTTTCGACAGAGCGCGCGATCATCACTTCTTTGCCGATGCGCGCGCGTGATACCGCGTCGTCGAGTAGATCCTTTATCGAGAAGGTCATAGGATGACATGGCTGGGGCGAATAACGAATGAGTACGAATATACGAATCAAACATTCCCAATAATCTACCGGATGCAAGCTAACTTTGTCGCCACTCGCAAATGTCCTTGAAGTCGCAGAATCTGCAATGCTTGCCCGAATTCGGAGGAAAGACGCTCGCCTTGATGTTGGCTACGCGCTCCGCGATTTTTTCTTGAAAGTCCAATAGTTCTTCATCCGTTCCCAAAAACGACACACGTGAGTTGTCTTCAAGATAGTGAAAAGTGAGCTTTTTTGCCTTGAGCCCGAGCACATCGCGTGCCGCGAGCTGATACAGGAAGAGTTGCTCTTTATCTTCAGGCTTCATCTCATCTTCTTTTTTAGGATGGCCGGTTTTGTAGTCAATGATCTCAACACCATCTTCAAACCGATCAATGCGATCCATGCGCCCCTTAAGAATGATTGCTCCAATTTTTACGGTAAATCCGATTTCCAAAAAAAGAGGTTGGGGCGGCATAGCATCGAACGAAGCGTACAGATCGCGGAGGTTTTTCCTCCCATGTTCGCGATATTCCTCGCGCTGTTTATCATCCTCGTACCAGTCATCCTGCCAGTTTTGTTCATAAAGCGAAAGAAGCTCCTCGAGCGAAACGGGCCGGGTGTCAGGAGACGCCGTGGTTCGTGGTTCGTGGTTCGTGGCTCGTTGGACGACATCAAACAACGACGTCTGCGTGTGAGCCGTGCGCTCGAGCCACTTCAAGAAAAAAGCGTGGAGGGTGTTGTGCATGGTTTTTCCGAATGAGAATTGTCCTTTGCCAAAAACAGGAATTTTGAATACGTGCGCAAATTTATACTGAAGCGGACACATCTTAAAAGCCGCAAGTTGAGTGAACGAAAATTGCTTTGAGACAGGAATAGTCGCGGTTTGATCCGGTGGAATCTCGCTCGTGGTAGAAACCGGCTCTTCGAATATTTCCGCTCCGCGCACGGGCGTCCCTTCCGGCTGATAGCCAAGCTCATGCAAAAATCGCGACCACTTCTTTTTTCGCGCTCCGCCGTAATCTTCGGCAGACGTAAAAAATAATCCTTCTTTCGCGCGCGTCATCGCCACATAAAACAACCTGCGCTCCTCTTCTAAATGCCAATCTCCTTCCGGCAGGTGTTCTTTGACTAAACCTTCCGGAAGCGGGATCGCCTCTCCGCGCGCCTGGGTCGGAAATCGGCGGTCCACCAAATTAACGACGAACACGTACCTAAACTCCAAACCTTTCGACGCATGGATCGTCATGAGTTTCACGACATCCGGGCCGGACTCCACATCAAACGCGAGCGCCCCGTCTTCGCCTGCCGCGCGCTCCTCTTGGAACTCTTCTAAAAACGTATGGAGCACCGCGTGATCATGTCGTTGTTCAAATCGTCTCACGCGCTCCAAAAATTGTTGCAGATGGCGGAACGTTTCGTATTTTTCCAGCTCCGGCCATCCGTTGATGTGACTGATCAGCCCGCTGTCCTTGCTTGCGCGAATCATCAGTTCGCTTGCCTTGCGGCGCGGGGCCTCGAGCCGCAGGTTTGAAATTAAACGCAAAATGTCGTCAATCTTTTCAAGCGTTTCCTGCTCCAAATGCAACGCCGCCCTGGATATTTGACAAGCCTCGAACAGCGACTTCCCTTTGCGATTCGCAAGATGCGTAAGCTCGGACAATTCTTGTGCTCGGACTTCGAACATCGGGAGGCCGAGCAAGCGGTAAAAACTCGGGCTGTCATACAGATTGTCAATCACACGGAGCAGAGAGAGCAGATCAAGAACCGCTGGTTTTGTGTAAAGGCCGGAAAGCGCCAGGAATTGATATGGCACATGGTTGCGTTCAAACTCGGCGATGAATGTGGAGGCCGCGTCGTTCGAGCGTGAAAGGATGGCAAAGTCGCTCCAAGCGGTTTTCGGATCCTTTTCACGAAGCTCCAGAATTTTTTTCAATACGGCTTCAGCTTCAGCTTCTGCTGTTGCGCAATGCAGATGTTCGATGACCCCGCTTTTTTCCACGTGAGAGGCAAGGCGTTTGTTTAACGTCGCGTCGCCTGCCTCAAGGCGGTTCGGATTATTTTTTTGGATAAAGCCGTACGATGTGTCAAGAATGGATTGGCACGATCGGTAGTTGTCAGTCAGTATGATGCGCCGCGCGCTCGGGAAATCCGTTTGAAACTGGAGGATGTTCGCGATCGAGGCGCCCCGGAATTTGTAAATAGACTGGTCATCGTCGCCGACCACGGTCAGATTGTTTTGCGGCGCGGCAAGCAACTTCACGATTTCATATTGTGCGAAATTCGTGTCCTGAAATTCGTCCACCAAAATATGTAAAAAACGTTTTCGCAAATCGGCAAGCACGCGCGGCCGCTCGCGCAGGAGTTTCAACAGGAACATCATCATATCTCCGAAATCGAGCGTGTCGTGCTCAAGTAAAATGGTCTGGTACGTTTGAAAGGCGTTCGCGAGCTCGCGGAGCCGAGCGAGTTCGGATGTTGCCTCGTCGTTTGATGCGGCCGCATCAAGATTCGCGCGCTTCTCTTCCGCAAACGCGAGATAGGTGTCCGGATCGATCGCCGCGTCTTTTGCGCGGGAGAAATGTGTCAGCAGGGATCGGATGTATTTCGTTGGATTTCCGAGCGGTCGAAAATAATCCAGTTCAAACCGTTCAAGCTCTTGGCGTGTGAGCAACCAGGCATCCAATTCCGTGGCAAGTTTGAAGTCGCGCGAAAGGCCAATCTCTGCCCCATATTCGCGCAACATTTTTTCACAAAATGCATGAAATGTGGAAATGTGGATATCTACGTATCCATAGGGAAGCAAAAGATCAACACGCTCCTCCATTTCGCCGGCGGCTTTATCTGTAAACGTCAGCGCGAGAATTTGCTCCGGCCTCGCAATCCCTTGCTCGATCAGCCATGCGATGCGGCGCGTGATGACCGTTGTTTTTCCTGTTCCGGCTCCAGCCACAATCAAAAGCGGCCCGGCGGCATGGGTTACGGCCTGCGCTTGTTCGTTGTTCAAATCGTCGGACATACATCAGGGACCTCTGCAAAAGTCGCTTCCGGCCTGAAATGGACTTTTGCAGAGATCCCATCAGCTTATAGTAGGTGATAGCTTATAGGAGTTGACCACGTATCATTTTCTTTCCTCTAACCTATAAGCTCATCCCTATAAGCTTTCGCGAAGAGTGCTCGCATTGTAGCCTCTCACGAATACGGAAACAAGCGAATGCGCTGGTTCATGACATATGATACACCCAGACCCTTGAAATCATATGAAAGG
>CAZPPQ010000033.1:0-8267 GCA_964588505.1 uncultured Gammaproteobacteria bacterium
CCTTTCATATGATTTCAAGGGTCTGGGTGTATCATATGTCATGAACCAGCGCATTGATTTGACAGGATGTAGGTTTCCGTCTAACCTAGATTTCAGGAACGAAAAATCTTATGAATTTACTCACCACCCACATTTACTTTGTTTCTGTCGGCTGTAAGTATCAGCCGATGGATTTGGTATTCTCGGGTGGCGAGACGTTGATGTGCACGTAATCGTGCTTTTCATCAATTTCTAGACGACCCGAGAATCCTCTCGGGTCGTTTTCGTTTCGGAGGAAATAATGCATCCGGCCACAGTGTATTACCTGTTTTCCGTTCTTTCCACTTTCGGTTATGCGTTTTGTGCCGCATCTTACTCCAAATTCCTGATCCATATCGGGTTCACATTGAGCGACATCTCGCTCATCAATATCCTGTTTTGGGGAATCGCCATTTTCTCGGAGCTTCCGACAGGCATGATTGCAGATGCACGCAGTCGGGCATGGTCGCTTCGGATAGGAACCATACTAGGATTTGTCAGCCTGTGCTTGTATTTTACAACGGATGGTTTGGCGCAAGCTCTTCTTGCAGAAGCGGTGATGGGAGTTGGAATGGCGTTTTGTTCAGGTGCGGAACAGGCATGGATCACTGATGCGCTCCGCAAGCGCGGCGAATTCCATCTTGTCCGTAGCGTTTTTGCAACCTCGAGCTTGTTGAGGAGCATCGCGGTCTTAGTCGGAGGAACGCTTGGGACATTCCTGTTCGAGTATTCGCCGCACTCGATATGGTTGCCGGGTATTGTCGGTTCATCGTTTGCCATTTTGCTTGTCGTGAAGCGAATGAACGGAGAAGGCGAGCCCGAGGTGCGCGTTTCCGAATGGGAAGCGATCAAAAGGAGCTGGAAGCTTCTGCGCAAGAGCCGATCGCTTAAATGGGTGATTGCTTCGCTTATCATTTCCGGAGCCGTTAAGCCCCTTGACCTCTATTGGCAAATTTTTGTCGAGGCGCAGTTTCCAGAGATTCATATTTCGTTGATTTGGGTTCTTATGTTCGGAGCAACGGTTCCGTCGGCTTGGATAATCAGACGGCTTCCGGATGCGGTCAGAAAAGAGGAACTTTGGATTATCGGGTCGCTCCTTGCAAGCGGCGGAGGGCTGTTCTTTATCACGACGACTTATGGCCCATTGTCGTTTTTTGGCGGGATTATCATCTACGAGTTCTCTCGCGGAGCATTCGCGCCGCTGACCGACGCGTTCATCCAGCACAGGGTCGAGAGCTCGTATCGGGCCACGTTCGGGTCTTTGCAAGCATTTCTTGGACGAGGAGGATTTTTTCTCTCGACAATTTTTGTTTGGCTCGGAACGCGCGGGCAAGAAAATACGGTCGAGACGATTTCTCTCACATGGATCGTGAGCGCGGCGGTCATCATCATCGGCGGGCTTTTGCTCTTTCTCCTTCGTCCGCGCAGCGGACAAATCTAAAACGGAAGGGGACTCCTTCCGTTTTTTTGTTTGGTTATGGCGCGGAGAATCCCAGTTTTCGTTCCACCGCCTCAAGCCGTTCCTCGAGTCGTTCGTACTTGCCGCGCATGGCAACGAGTTTATGATCGAAAGTTTCGTGCAGTTTTACGAAACGGTCGACGGTCGAGAGCACGCGAGATTCCGAAGTCATCAGATCTTCTTTTGTTGCAAAACGCTCAAGGTCGTCTTTTAGAGCGACATGTTCCTGCATGAACGAAAGGAGGTTGGTCGTTGTGACATCTTCGTTCATAGGAAAAAATTTACGCCTGCGGAACTGCCGCGGATGCGGGAGCGGCCGACTGCTTCAACGCTTTTTTGAGCGCGATGCCGGCCTTGAATTTTGGGACAGTGACAGACGGGATTTTGATTTTTTCCGACGGCTTTTGCGGATTGACGCCCATGCGTCCGGCGCGCACGCGAGCCGAGAATGTGCCAAATCCGGCGATCGTAACCTCTCCGCCTTTGCGGAGCTCGCTTGTGGTGATTTCCTCGAACGCCTCCACAAAATTTTCCGCGATTTTTTTGGATACGCCGAGCTTGTCCGCAAGGCCGGCCGCGAGTTCTGCTTTGTTCATAAAGAAAGAATGAATATCGCAGTTAGTATAGCGGAGAATGGGAAAAGGCGCAATCGATTGTAAGTATGGAGTCAAGACCGAAGGCGTTCCTTTTTCGAAGAGGCCGGCGATGAGTCCGGACCAAGAAAAATGAATGCCGAGGGCTTGGCTCAAAAATTACTTTGCGAATTCGATAGCTCTCGTTTCGCGAATGACGGTCACTTTTACTTCACCGGGGTACTGCAACTCGGCTTCGATTTTGTTCGCGATGTCACGCGCCAGCTTGTAGGATGTCAGATCATCAATTTGTTGCGGCTGGACAAACACGCGCACTTCGCGGCCAGCCTGTATCGCGTAGGCTTTTTCCACACCGTCGAATCCGGCGGCCGTTTTCTCAAGCTCTTCCATACGCTGAATAAATTGTTCGAACGATTGCTTGCGCGCGCCCGGGCGGGAGCCTGATATTGCGTCCGCGGCCTTTACGAGAGATCCTTCGATCGTGCGAGGCTTGTCTTCGTGGTGTGCGATCGATTGGTAGGCGATCTCTTCAGGGAATCCGAATTTTTTCATGATGTTGTATCCGATTTCCGGATGCGCGCCCTGCATATCGTGGTCCACGGCTTTGCCGATGTCGTGAAACAGCCCGCCCTTTTTGCACACGAACACATCTGCTCCAAGCTCTTCGGCCATCATTGCCGATACCTGCGCCACCTCAATTGAATGTTGAAGCACATTTTGTCCGTAGCTCGTGCGGTATTTCAGGCGGCCGAGAACCGAGATGAGTTTTGGATCAATGGATGAAACCGGAATCCCGAGCGCGTACAACGCTTCTTCCCCGACTTTTTTGATGTCTTGTGCGAGCGCTTTTTTCGCTTCGACAACCGCCTCCTCGATGCGGGCCGGATGGATGCGCCCGTCTTTGATCAGGATGTCGAGCGCGCGCTTCGCCACTTGGCGACGGATCGGCGAAAATCCGCTTACGGTAATCATATTCGGCGTATCGTCCACGATAATTTCCGTGCCGGTCTGCATCTCGATTGCCTTGATATTACGTCCTTCTTTTCCGATGATGCGTCCCTTCATTTCGTCCGTCGGGAGTTCGACCGAAGTCGTGGTCGTATCAACACATTGCGAGGAAGCAAAGCGTGAAATCGCAAGCGAAAGGACTTTGCGTCCGTGCGTTTCAATTTCTTCCTCGGTCATCTGTTCAAGTTTTCGGATTCGGCTCATCAACGCCTCGCGGCTCGTCTCTTCCACCGCATGCATCAGACGCTCTTCGGCTTCCGCTTTTGTGAGGCTTGCGATTTCTTGGAGTTTTTGCGCCTGCTCTTCTTTGATGGCCTCTATTTGCTCTTTTCGTTCCTCAACCACCTTAGTTTTTTCCTCGAGCTTTGTTTTTTTGTCTTCGAATTCGATCAATTTTTGATCAAAGAGTTCCTCGCGTTTTTCGAGCCGCTTTTGAATCTCTTGGAGCTCATTGCGTCGAGAGGTCTCCTCGCGCTTGGCTTCCTCGATGATTTTGATAGCCGCTTCTTTGGCCTCGAGTGTTAATTCTTGACGTTTGTTTTTTGCCTCTTGCAACACCTCCTGCTGTTTGGATTTTGCTTCTGAAAGGATCTGCTCTGCCCGCGCTTCGGCATTCGCGTTCGTTGCCTTGGCGACCTGCTTTCGGATGATGTATCCGATGAGCGCCCCGACCACGAGCCCGAGTCCGAGGAGGACGAGTGTGAATGGAGTGAATAACATAAAAATTTCTCAAGCCCGATGTCTTCAGAAGCGAAATCATTACGGAAGAGTTCAGAATTACGTCAAATACAAGGCGCCTCCATAGAACCTTGCGGCATCATGGAAGGAGGAAAACAGTTGTGTGCTTCGCCTTGAAATCATACACGTTTAAGATGTTCCTCTTTCGTTTTGAACCCCGCTCTAAAGGCATCCGGAATCAATAGTTACGAGAAATACTATAGCAGATTAGTGTTGTGGGATGCAAGCCGTCTTTTTACAGGAATTTTTGGAGTAGATTGATCGGAATCAAAAAGTGTTCAACTGTTTCTGATGCGAGTTGATCGAGAGTTTTGGCTTCGGAAACAGGGAATGGACCGATAGCAGTGCGCCGGAGTTCGGAAACATATGCCGTCGTTCCAAGCTTTTTGCCAAGATCGCGCGCGAGCGCGCGAATGTACGTTCCGGAGGAGCAATGGATGCGAAAGCGGAAGACATTATTCCCCGAGCGGAGGCCTGTCATTCGCGTTTCCCCCCCTTTCCAAGGGGAGGTGAGGTGGGGTTCGTCGGCGACGGCAACCTCCCAATCCCCCTCCTTGGTAAGGAGGGGAGCAAAAGCAAGCTCTGGCAGTAATGAAAATTCGTAAACCGTTATCTTGCGCGGCGGCGCGGCGAGCGGTTTTCCGGCGCGCGCCGCCACGTACATCTTTTGTCCTTTTATCTTGATCGCGGCAAACGCCGGAGGAACTTGTTCGATCTGCCCGATGAATTGAGGAAGAACCGCACGGATTTGTTCAGTCGTCGGCTCACCCCCTGATGTCCCCCTTGGCAGGGGGACGCGCGTTTCTTTTTTCGTTTCCCATCCTGCTTGCGTTTCCCCTCCTGCCAAGGAGGGGTGAGGGGAGGGGGAAGTAATGACACCAGTTCGGTCGTCCGTATCAGACGACGCGCCGAACACAAACATCGCTTCGTAGGTTTTATCCAAACCGAGAAAAGTTGAGAGATGTTTTGTCGCCTCGCGTCCGACGCCAACAATCAAAAGTCCGGTCGCGAACGGGTCTAGCGTGCCAGCGTGTCCGACTGTGTGTTCGCCAGTCAGTCGTCGCACGCGATCCACGATATCATGCGATGTCGGTCCGGCTGGTTTGTCAATAAGGAGAAAGCCGGATTTATTTGTCATAAATTTATTCCCCGAGCGGAAGCCCGAGCGAGGCTACATCATGGGACCTCTGCAAAAGTCGCTTCCGGCCTGAAAGCGGTTATGTTTCCCGGCTGCGTCGTCAGGATTCCTCAATGATATGGCGATATCATTTCCGGAATCCTTCCTCGCATCCGGAAAACATTCCTCGCTTTCATCATGGAATGGACTTTTGCAGAGATCCCATCCTCTTTATTCCCCGAGCGAATATCATAAGTCTCCGCCAAAGGCGGACCAGCCTGTGGCTGGGAGGGGCGCGAATGTTTTGTGATTCTGCCAGAAACCGCCGTTTTTATCAAAAACAGTCTACATGAGGTACTAATACAACGGGTTGACGCGCAGATATTTTTCCTTTATGATCAGGTTACTTTCGTCTGCCTTTTACGCTAACTATAGCAGATGTCCCCGGAAGCTCGGCCATCAGGCCGACGGAATGGGGATTCATTCCACCATAAAATACCCCCATGAACATCACCGAGCTTGCACGACGCTTACGCATTTCCCAAGACGAGTTGCGCGAAAAGATCCCTTCGCTCGGGTTTAGCATTGGCAAGCATGCGATCAAGGTGGATGACCGCGTGGCCCAGCAGGTGATCGAGGCATGGAGCGAGATGAGTCGCCGCGCGCGCCTTGCGACAAAAATGGAAGAGCAGAAAATGCACGCGGTTTTGCGTGAAGTCAAACGAGCCGAGGCTGTGACGCGCGAAGTGGCGCTCCCGCCGGTTTCAACGGTTCGGGATTTTGCATCCCGACTCGAGCTCCCGATTCCGCGTGTGATGCAGGAACTTATGAGGAATGGGATTCTTGCATCGCTGAACGAGCGCATTGATTTTGACACGGCCGCAATCGTGGCCGAGGATTTGGGATTCAAGGCCGTGCACGAGGGCCAGTCGGCTAAGCAGGACAAGGACGCCGGGCTCGATCGTGTGCGCGAGGCAATGGAAGGTGAGGAAAAGAACGCGCTTAAGCCACGCCCTCCGGTTGTGGTCATTATGGGTCATGTGGATCATGGCAAGACGCGTCTCTTGGACGCGATTCGTTCTACGAATGTGATGGAGAGCGAAGCCGGCGGCATCACACAGCACATCGGCGCTTATCAGGTCGAACGGAAAAATCGTCTTCTGACGTTCATTGACACTCCGGGACACGAGGCATTTACGGTCATGCGCTCCCGCGGAGCCAAAGTCGCGGACATCGCAATCCTTGTCGTGGCAGCGGACGATGGAGTCCAACCGCAAACAAAAGAGGCGATCAACATCATCCATTCCGCCAAACTCCCATATGTGGTTGCAATCAATAAGATTGATAAGCCGGAAGCGAATCTTGATCGTGTAAAGGGCCAGCTTGCCGAGGCAGGCGTTGTTGCCGAAGACTGGGGTGGCAAGGTTGTTACCGTGCCGATTTCCGCAAAGCAAAAGACAGGCATTGATCAGCTGCTCGACATGCTGGTATTGGTCGCAGAGGTTGAGCAGGAGCGCATTGTGGCGAATCCGGATCGTCGCGCAATCGGGACCATTATTGAGTCTCATGTGGATGCAGGCGCCGGCGCGGTCGCGACGGTTTTGGTGCAGAGCGGCACGCTTCATGTCGGCAATTTGATGGGAGTTCATGACGTATTCTACGGCCGCGTGCGGGCCATGTCGGATTGGAAAGGCGACGCGGTGAAGACAGCTCCACCATCTATGCCAGTTCAGATTTTGGGATGGAAAGTGGCTCCGGTAATCGGGGATATTTTGGAAGTTCCGGTTTCAGAAAAAGATTTGCAAAAGATAAAGACCGGAGAGATGGTGTTGCGTACGACCGAAGAAGTTACCATCAAGCACACGGCAATAACAGAATCTTCGAACAAAGAAAAAAAGATGTTCAATTTGATTCTTCGCGCGGATATGCTTGGGTCACTTGAAGCGATTTTGGGAATGATAGACACCATCAAACACGATGATGTCGGCGTGCAGATTATCGCAAAAGGGCTTGGGAACATCACTGATTCCGATGTGGCGGCCGCGGAATCCGCAGGAGGGAAAATTTTTGGGTTTAACGCGTATCCCACCACACAAGCAGATCAAGCCGCGCGTGAAAAGTCCGTGGAGATTCGTACATACAAGATTATCTATCGTCTGTTTGAAGACGTGTTGAACGAGTTGCGGAAAATGCTTCCGTCCGAAACCGTCATAACCGAGCTCGGAAAGCTCGAAGTGCTTGCGAATTTTCGCAAAGCCGAAGGCGGATGGATTGTTGGAGGTAAAGTACTTGATGGAAAACTTATTCCGAAGGCTAAACTGCGCGTGTCGCGTAATGGAGAATACATCGGCGAAGGCGAAATTGTTCTTTTGCAATCCGGACGTTCGGAGACAAAAGAGGTACACGCGGGCCAAGAGTGCGGATTGCAGTACAAAGGAAAAACCAAGCTTGAAGTCGGCGATCTGTTGGAAGCATACACAGAGGAGCGTATGATTCGCGATCTTGTGATCGAGGGAGTTTCAAAGCGGTAAAATTTATTTTTCTTTTTTATGCCCGAACTTTATTTAACAAACGTCAATTTTGATTCCGAGGTCCTGCAATCCGATAAGCCGGTTTTTGTTGATTTTTGGGCTCCGTGGTGCGGTCCATGCAAAATGATGAGCCCGATTGTTGAAGAGCTTGCGGCCGAAATGCCGAACATGGCGATCGCGAAGGTGAATGTTGACGAGGAGCAGGATTTGGCCCAGCGCTATAACATTCTTTCGATCCCCACATTTATGGTGTTCAAGGGCGGTCAGGTCGTTGATCAGTTTTCCGGTGCGATGTCAAAGGAGATGTTGAAGTCTCGTATTGAGAAACAATTTTAATATGCCGCGGGAGCGTCTTGTCATCATCGGTTCAGGCCCGGCCGGATACACGGCCGCGATTTATACGTCGCGAGCGCAGTTGTCGCCGGTAATGATCACAGGGAAAGAATCGGGCGGGCAACTGATGGGAACAACCGAAGTTGAAAATTTCCCCGGGTTTCCGGAAGGAATTTTGGGGCCGGAGCTGATGGAAAAGATGAAGAAGCAAGCCGAACGGTTCGGCACGCGTTTTGTGGCCGATGATGTTGTTTTCGTAGATTTGTCCGCGCGCCCGTTCATCGTGAAAACAGCGGCGGAATCATTTGAGACGGACGCGTTTATTATTTCGACCGGAGCTTCGGCAAAATGGCTGAATGTGACGGGAGAAACGCAATATAAAGGACGTGGAGTATCATCGTGCGCGACATGTGACGGTTTTTTCTTTCGTGGAAAAGATGTCGCGGTCGTCGGAGGAGGGGATGCGGCGG
>CAZPPQ010000034.1:0-8046 GCA_964588505.1 uncultured Gammaproteobacteria bacterium
CAAAACCGGATCTTCCTCTTGTCGGCGTTCTTGCTCCTCTCGCTCCATTTCTTCAAGCCGCTTATCGAGTTCTTTCTCGCTCATGCACTCCGCCTCTTGCTCGCCGTAATCGCCCTCGCCCAAATCCGCTTGTTGCTCATCCTGATCCACATTTGGATCTCCGGCCGGTGTGGAGTCCAGACGAATCCACTCTCGCGCACCCGCATCCCATGCATACGCCCAGGCGTGACGGTTGCTTTCAAGAAGCATCGCCTCCACGGCCTCGGATTTTGTTCGCACACTGTGCCCGCCGACAAACCGCGCGTGCAAACCGAGCTTTGTAAGCAAACGAACAAGCAACGAATTCGCCTCATCGCACTTGGCTTTTTTGTTTTCCCAAATCGCCTCGAAATAACGCGCGGGATCAGCTTTGTACACAGCTTCCCATTTCGGATCCTTATCGTACTCAAGATGCTTATGAATGATTGAGGCGACGCGACGCGCTTTAGCGCCTTCTGTTGTATTTTGTCGCATAACTTCCTGTGCCGCATTGAGAAGTTCTTGAGGAAACCGGTCCGAGATGGCTTCGACTTCGCCTTCTGGCAACGCAAGATTGATCGCGTCCGGTGACGGAGCCGCCTCAATGGAAAACGCGCCGGACTTTCCATCGGATAAAACAATGCGCACGATCCCGTCCTGGTCGTGTTCGATCTTCCAATCACTCGGTTGATCTCCGCTCCACTTTACGCTTTGGCGATTCGCGCCCCATCCGCGCGGAAGCTTCACTTTTCCATTCCCGTTTTTCACGCGCGAGCAATAAAGGCGTGTCTTTGCCGTGTCAAGCCGTTGCTCTGGCATCCCGCTTACGCGCCTTTTTGACTTTTTCCATGTGAGCGTGGCCGGATCATAGCGATCGTACGCGTTGTCCATAAAATAGCCGCCATAAAACGGCACGACGGTCGCGACCGCCTCGCTTGGCAAGCCTTCCCCTTCCTGCTCGGGCGCGCGGTGCGGCGAGTATTCTTCCTGTTCTTCTTCTCCCGTCACATCAGTCTCGCCATGCGCTTCGATCGCCTTTTTCAATTCTTGCCGCTCTCGAGCGCGCAAAAAATCCAGCCGTGGAATGAGTTTCGAGCGGACATAATTTGCCTTTATGTCAAAGCCTATGTTTGGATCGGCAAGCGCGGCAAACAAATTCACTCGATCCTCTCCGAACTTTAATTTCTGCAAAACAACGAGCTGCTTTCGCGCGATCTCGGCAATTTCAAACTGACTGACATCCGCCTGCGGATTCTGAAGCAAGCGGCGCATCCCATTGTAAAAATCCGTAACCGACGGCAGATCACCTGTCTCAATCCGCGCCCTGCGACCAAGCAAATGTCCTTCGACAAGCGAACGCAAAGCCGGAGGAATCTGCTGTTTCCACTCTTTGTATCCGCGCAATTGTTCCTTCGTGGGCGTAGAAACCGCCACAGGTTCGATCTCGCGCGCCGCAACAATTTCCTGAAAATGTGTCGGCTGTTCTGGCATAAACTACTTGATAAGCGATGTCGGGTTTTAAATTGTATTGTATTCGAAAAAAAATTGCGCGGGAGAGCACGATTCGCACATCCAGATTATCATTGCGATTGTCGCGATGATAATTGTCAACGTTTGCGGCTCCACCATTGTCACGATTACCGCCATTGAGGCCGTAGCGGTGGCCGTCATCGTGCGCTCCACATGGACGAGGCCAAACACCACACCGTGCGACGACACATCGTCGCACTGCCTTTCTTCGCCTCGCTCACCGCAATCTTCAACATCTGTTTGCGAGCACACGTGATGATGAATCACTTCCAGCCGCGCAAACGGATACTGGTGGGCGGCGCAAAAGCAGTCGAAACCGCCAATGCGTTCTTTAGCCAACCGAACTTATCGTACCTTATAATCGCCACAAGAAACAAGCGACTGAAGAAGCTGTCTGTCGAGCTCACGCCTTGCAGTTCCGGCGAGTAATCCGTTATAACTCGTCAACGTGCCATAATTGTGAATATGACACATCATCCTCTGCCGTGTGGACGGCCGCAAAATCTGATAATCAATCAATAAAACCCGTCCAAGCCAATCTATGCCCCACGAAGCTTTTCGCAAGATGACTTTTTTTGGATGCAACTGCAACTTCAACTGATTTTCCAAAAATGAGACGATGAGCGCCATAAGATCGAACGCATCCTCTTTTATCTCGCACATTATCAAAAAATCGTCGGCATAACGAATATATTGTTTTATCGTAAGATCGTGTTTTATAAAACGATCTAATTCATGCAGATACACATTTGCAAACAACTGGCTCGTCAAATTTCCGATGGGAATTCCATGCCCGTCGTTCGTCGAGTAACTTTCAATGATCTGCTTTAAGAGATTGGATAAACGCTCATCAAAAACGCACCGCGTGAGAAGCGAGAGAAGAATATGATGATCAATGGAGTCAAAAAATTTTTCAACATCGCATTTGAGCACCCAGCACTGATATGACCAGTTCTTTGTTCCCTGCCCCAAAGCTCTGCGAGCGGCTTTAATGGATCTGTGCTGGCCAAAACCTGGACGGCAGGAAAATGAACAATCAAGCCAGCGACGATGAAAAATAGGGAAAAGCGCGTTGTAAACAAGGCGGTGGACGACTCTGTCACGAACAGCGGCCTTATGGATCTCTCGACGCTTTGGATCGTGTACAATGAAACGACTGTAACTTCTGTGAACGTAACGATCGTTCGAAAGATCGGTATAAATCGAAATTAATTCATCTTCAAGATTCATTGCAAAAAATTTCACATCCTGTTTGTTTCGCTTTCTTTTACTAAAATCCAACCATGCCTGATAAATATTTTCAATCGTGATTATGTCTTCAAACCACATACATCAAGAAAAACTCATCGAAAACCTGCGTGAACTATCTGATGATACTCCACCAAAAAACGCGTCAGATAAATTATCAGCCATCCCAATCATTCATGAACTCAGCAGTCTTTATATCATTCTACACAACACGATTCGCGATTTTCAAAAGCTTGAACGTTACGCGCTTGGAACGATGATTGAAAAGGTTCTACTCGAATGTATCGAAAATTGTTTCGCTTCCACTGTGGCCCAGCATGGACGAAAACTTGATTACCTCATCCGCACGTCCGCGTTGTTCGATACATTAAAACTTTTCATAAGAATCGCTGTGTCTATTCACTGTTTGGAAGAAAAAACGTACATCAAATTGATTCCACGCTTGGGAGAAATCGGGCGTATGCTCGGTGGTTGGTTGCAGAAAGCAAAGTCGTACAATCCAAACTCAAATTCCAAATCTTAATCCAAACTCAAATTTCAAATCCAAACCTGAATCATGGATTGCGACGGGAGAGCACGAGCCGCACACCCAGATCACCACCGCGATAGCCGCGATGAAAACCGTCAACGCGAGCGGCTCCACCAACGCCACGATAACCGCCAAGGAGGCCGAAGCGGTGGCCGTCACCGTGCGCATAGTAGCCATCAAAGTAAGTCCAGAGGTTCTTTTGACCATAATTCTGTAAAGAAGCGGCGCGGGCGTATTCATCCGGACGCATAAGCCGGAGTTCAAAGTCATCAGGGTTGATGTTTTGTCCCAGAAGTTCAAGTATAACCTCTTTGGCTTTTGGAGATTGTGTACGGGCTTCATGGTCAGTCCACAAAGCCGTGTTTACTTCATCTCTGGTAATGCTTGTCGGATCCTCCTTATTAAAGAGAAGTTTGAGAATCTTTTTGGTTTGGGGGGTGAGGGCCGCTTGTTTCTCCAGGTCGTTGTTAAAATTAAACTCGGCAAAGTCCATGGCAAGCAGGAACTCTCTTTGATTGAAGTTTGGAATGTGGGGACGTGTTGGGTTGTTGAGATTGTTCGGATCGACGGAGTCAATCGTGTTTGAAAGCCGATGCTCGGCAAGAGCCTGAAAGTACCACAAAGACTTATCCGGAGTATTGGGAAGGTCTGAACAATCGCGAATCCACGCGTCTTTGAGCGCTTGTTCGATTACTTTGTGCTTGTCTTGAGCGAGTGTTGCTTGAGGAGTTGTTGTGGAGTCAGGATCCGGAGAACCTTTTTTGTGGAGCGTGACAAACCGCGGATCCCGAGCATAAACAGCATCTATGATTGCGTGGGCTTTCTCGTGTTTCTCAATCTTCATCTCGGAAAAGCCGTACTCGCTGGCTTTTATCCTGTCGTACGCGAAAGGCGTAAGTTCTTTGGCTTCAGGGGGCGAATGGGGTGTTTGAATCTCGAACCAATCGAGAAATTCTGTTTTTAACATTGTATGCGCGGCTCCCGCATCTCCTTTGACCGCTATGCGATTCATGTCCAACTGTTTTGTGCCGGGGTCAAAAAACACACCAAGAAGAACGGCCTCATGAGGCATAGAGGCCGGGGCGAATCTGGTTCGTGTAAGCCGTGTCCCTGGAACAATCTGGCCGACATCTCGCGCAACATATTGCAAAGATATCTCTCCGGTTCCCGGATCAATAAAATCAATGGCCTCAAATGATGGAGGAGCGCCTTTCCCTTTTGGACGCTCGACATTGGGGTTCAAGTACCCGATGTCCTTTGGAGTCAGCACTTGCGCTTTGGGTTTTGGCGGAACAGCGGTCTCATCTATCTTAAAGTAATCAAGATACTTTTTAACGATTTTCTGCTCGTCTTGAGGAAACTGGGAAAAATATTTGTTTACTCTCTGTTTTAAGAATACGCCTAAATGCTTCTTTCTATCTTTCGGACTTGCCTTATACTGATCCATCCAAGAAAAAACAACACCGGCATCCAGAACAAAAGAAGAAAGATAATAATTGACCTTTTGCTCGCCCGGATGCTTTTTATGGAGAACTGTGTCCTGATGGGAAAAAGCCTTATACAGCTCTCCCCAACAGTTGGCAAAACGGAGCAAATAGCCGTGAGAGAGTGGGTCTTCATCAAGAGTGTTTTGTCCGGTGGCCGCGTCCTTGACAAAATGAGGTTCGACTTCTTCTCTTGTGACAGCTGTAAGCCGTCCGGTCTTTTGGTCAAGAAGCGAGGCGAGCAAGATTTGATAAAGTTCCGGGTTGTCTTTTGTTTGTTCAAGATATTCAACATTGATAACATTTCCAACGAACTCGCGTTTGGTCTCAATCCCCGTCTCTTCTCTCTCATACCGTTCAGACGGAGGATTGCCTGCGGCAAGGTAGAGAAATCCAGGCTCAACAACGACAGTAAGCGGCGTGCCAGGAATCGCCACTTTGCGTCCTGCTCTGGCTTCGGAAACGAACTTGAGAATTTGACGCTGGACCGAGGTAGGTCTTGTGTTGAATTCGTCGTCAAAAAAGATGCCCCCACCCTTTGATGGCGAGTCATCAATCGAGGAGGATCTACCGGTCATGGCACGAAGCAGAGGGCCGTACTCATAGTAGGTCTTGCCTGCCTCGATAGCCGGAGAAGCGAGGAGACGCACAAACTTCTCCTGATCGCCCCCGACTGTGCGTTCCGGTTCTTTTGAAGACAGTTCGAGAGAGGCGGCTCTTGCCAACGCTGTTTTGCCGGTTCCTGTTTCTCCCATCATTGCCGCAACCGGCCGCGAGGTCAGCGCCCCCTGCAGAACATCTTGAAGAAGTTTTTGGCGGGATTTTGTCCAAATAAACCCCGTAGTGCGAAGCTGGTCCGCGTATTGCTTGATCGTATCGTATTCAATCAGAGCTCCGACATCCGGGTTTTGCTTCTTGACCGCTTCGAGTTTTCCTTCCAGATCGCTGATTTTTGATTCTAAAATAGCGCGGCGCGCCAGATGAATAGGTTTGGCTTCCTGACCGGCTCTTTTGAACATCTCGGAGAGAAGCGCAATGAGTTTTCCTCGTTCGTCTTCAAGAGAGCGCTCGATCTCCTTGTATGTCTCGTATGTGCCATTTATTTCGTCTTTTTCTTTTTGATGCCTGGCCAGTTCTGTTTGAAGCGTTTTTGTCACTCCGGAAAGCGAGAGCAATTTTCTGTAAATTGCAAGCGAGAAAGCGTGGGATTCATCATTTTGAAGAAGCGAGTAACGAGACGCTTTATCAAAACTTTTCAAATCTTCCATTAACTGCCTTCGAAACGCAAAGGCGAGTTCCGCCAATCCGGCGGAGTTTGTTTTGTTTTTTTGAAGTTCTGCGATGTAAGCGCCTGCCATTTCTTCCGCGTCTCTTGAAAGTTCAACCTCATCAATCTTAACTCCCAAAATGGTTGAAAAACCATATAAAGAACGAGTCTCGCGAGGTTGTTCGGGACTTTTTGATGGGCGTTCTGGCATAGGACTTCGGAATAAAGAAAGATAAGCGGCTCTCGGTCAATTTTTACACTTTAAGAAAAATAAGACAATGGCCCTCTTTAAATCCGTTCAAATCTGATGCGACGCGAGAACGGGCTCGTTGCTTCAAACGTCACGCGCGCAGTGGCGACCGCATCCAAAAACCCGCTCCCCCACTCGGCAACAAGGATAACATCTTTTTTACCGATCCATTCTTCAAGCCCGAGTGTTAATGCTTCTTCCTGATTTTTCAGACGATAAAAATCCATATGCACAAACTCGCGGATTTCAGAGTGTGCGACCGGATGGATGTTCATCACTGTGAATGTCGGGCTTCGCACCGCGCCGGCAACGCCAAGCGCCTCGGCAAGTCCTTGCGTGAATGTTGTTTTACCTGACCCGAGTTCCCCATCCAAAATTACAACATCGCCGCCGCGGAGTTGCGCGGCAACATTTTTTGCAAACGCTTTTGTTTCTTCGGGAGAATGAGAAATAATTTCTAACATATGGGATCTCTGCAAAAGTCCATTTCAGGATGAAAGCGAGGAATGTTTTCCGGATGCGAGGAAGGATTCCGGAAATGATATCGCCATATCATTGAGGAATCCTGACGACGCAGCCGGGAAACATAACCGCTTTCAGGCCGGAAGCGACTTTTGCAGAGGTCCCATATGTGTCCTATAGGGCCAAATTCGGATCTGCCACAAGCCGGAGAGGGTCTGTAAAATCCTTTTTCTCGGCACGGAAAATACCAGCGACCGCAATCATAGCCGCGTTGTCCGTAGTATATTCGAGCGGAGGAATATGGAAAGAAATGTCTGGATAAGCCTTGGCGACTGTGTTTTGCAATGTGCAGCGCAAAAGAGTGTTCGCAGAAACGCCTCCGGCAAGTAAGACAGATGCCGGAGCAAACCGTTCAATGGCCGCGAGTGTTTTCAACACCAGCACATCAACAACCGCCTGCTGAAACGACGCGCAAATGTCTTGAACAAATGTCCCCGGATGTCCGCCAGATTGAACGATGTTTGTAGTTCTGGCAGATTCGCGGCAATACACGGCAACTGCTGTCTTGAGTCCGGAAAAACTAAAATCAAAATCTCGGCTCTTAAGCATCGGGCGAGGAAATGCAACGGCCTCCGGATTCCCCTTTTCCGCCTCGTGGGAAACGCTCGGGCCACCCGGATACGGCAATCCGAGTAATTTTGCGACCTTGTCAAACGCTTCGCCAACCGCATCGTCGCGCGTCATACCGGCCAATTCGTAGGTTCCGTGTTCGCACATTAAAATAAGCTCGGTGTGTCCGCCGGAAACCAAAAGCGCGAGCGCGGGAAATTTTGGAAACTCGCCCTCGGCCAACCACACGCTCGAAAGATGCCCCTCCAAATGGTTCACGGCCACAAGCGGCTTTTCCCAACACCACGCGAGCGCTTTCGCGAGCTCAACGCCGACGCGAAGCGCAGGCACGAGTCCGGGGCCAACCGTCACAGCGATCGCGTCAATCCCATACCCGTCGTGCGGAATGCCGGCCTCTTTCAATAATGGAAAGATTGCATCCACGTGGCTCCGCGCCGCGATCTCTGGCACCACGCCTCCGTATTTCGAGTGCAGGGCAATTTGCGACGCGACCACATTTTTCACAACCAAAAATCGTCCATTATTTTTTTCGACAATGGCGAGGGCGGTTTCGTCGCAACTGGATTCGATGCCGAGTACGCGCATAACAAAAAGACCTTATCGAAAAAAGGCCGCGCAGTCAACGCGG
>CAZPPQ010000035.1:0-7226 GCA_964588505.1 uncultured Gammaproteobacteria bacterium
AAAAAAACCGTCGAGCCGTATCAGCTCGGCAAGTATGTGGATCGTTTGGAACAGCTTGCGGCGCAACGAGATGTCTGATTTTAGGCGTTAGGGATTTTAACATCCTGCGCTTTTAATAAAAAATCCCCCGGATTCGCAAGTTCGGGGGAGAGGGAAAAGTATTAGGAAGTTTTGACGACTCTGTCCAGCTCTTCGAAAGTGAGTTTGTGTGCGAGCACACGACGAAGGCCGTCCGTATGTAAAGTGCGCATGCCATTGCGTCTGGCGCAGGCAACAACCTCGTCTCTGTCTCGTCCGCGCAGGATGAGATCACGCGCCTCGCGGCTCATCTCAAAGATTTCAGTCAACGGTTGTCTGCCTCTATAACCGCGCCATCGGCAATCGTGGCAGCCGACCACCCCTGCGACATAGTCGAAATCAAACACGATATTTTCTTCCTTTTCAACCTCTTGCGCGGCAGCCTTCAGTTCGGCGTGGCGGTCTTCGGGTGTTGGCACGCGCTTATAGCATTTGGGACAGACGACACGCGTAAGTCTCTGGCCGATAACCGCGACAATGTTGTCAGTGAGTTGCAGAGGGTCTACTCCCATCCCGATGAGATTCGGTATGGCGTCAAATGCAGAGTTCACATACATAGCCGATAGCACGATGCGTCCGGTCATCGCCGCGCGCAGAGCCATCTGTGCCGTTTCCAGATTGCGGATTTCGCTTATCATGATGATGTCCGGATCCTGATCAAGGATTCCGCGCAAGCCCTCGGCAAACGTGATGTTCGCTCTTCTGTTCACTTCGGTCTGGCGCGCAAGCGTGAGTTCATACTCGATCGGATCCTCGATCGTCATAACGTTGACATCTATGGTGTTGAGTGCAGACAACATTGTGTAGAGTGTCGTTGTCTTGCCGCAATCGGTCGGGCCGGTGACAAGGACGATGCCGTGTGGCCGCTTGATGATACATTGGAACTTTTTCAGATCATCATGTGACAGCCCGAGTTTCTCCAGTGAGAACGCGACGCTCGCGCGGTCTTGCACGCGCAAAACGATGTTTTCACCGTAATGGCATGGGAAGAAAGAAACACGGAGGTTGACCTGGCGTCCTTTGACGCTAAATCGGATGCGGCCTTTTTGACACACTCGAGTTTGCTCGATCTTCAGGCCTGCCATTATCTTGATGCGCGCGGCAACGGCAGTCTGGAGCTTCTTCGGGATCATTGGCCCGGGTTGCAGTATCGAGTCAATGCGGTAGCGCACGCGCACCACTCCATCCTCGGGCTCGATGTGAATGCTGGTTGCGCACTCCTCAACGCCGCGCAGGAAGAGTTGGTCAACCAGCTCAACAAGCGGGCCGCGCGCGACCATGTCGTTTTTGTCGTCGCAAACCAGTGTGTCAGCCTCGACCGGGGTGCAGAGCTTCTCGAATGTTTCATCGAAGCTCTCGATAGTCGAGAAACTTTTTTCAATGGCCGCCGCAATATCGCTCCACGGCGCGATGTACGGGAATGGCACAAGTCCTGTGTTCGCGCGGATAGTGTCCAGCGCGACGACATCGAACGGGTTCGCCATGGCGAGCTTGAGGATACTGCCCTCGATACCGATCGGCACGAGCCTGTGTCGTCTGTAGATTTCCTCCGGAACAAGTTTGAGAAGATTCGGCGCAATTGGCTCGCGCGCCAGGCGCAAAAAGGCAATACCGGTCTGGCGCCCCACAGCCTCGGTGATAATCTCTTCACTGGCGAATCCAAGGCTCACAAGAATTTCGCCCAAGAGATTATGCGTACGTCTCTGTTCCGCGAGAGCCATCTCGAGCTGGTCATTGTTGATACTTCCAGCCTCGACAAGCAAAGAGCCGAGCGGAAGTCTGCGCCGAGAAACAGCTTCTAGCATGGCTGATGTGCTATCTGCAGGATTCCCCAGTTTCGGCTCCATGGGATTGTATTGATCAGGCAGTATCGCTCCATCGCCCAAGTCGAGTTCCCTCTCGCGACCATTATCATTTTTCTCGGTCATGGCAATTTCCTCCTTTCCCATACTTTATGGGATGTTCAAACCATAACAAATTTCGAAAAAAAGTCAATAAAAGGTCTGTCGTCGAATGTCCCATAAAAAATCCCCCCTTCGCCATGTCAGTGGCTGGGCTAGGGGGGAGGAGATTTAGAACGGGAAAGGAGGCGATTCGGGCCGCCCGAGCCGTTCGTAGGTTTCCCGCGAGACATGGACAAAACAGGTCGTGTCCACGAGCGGGCAGTAGAGAGGATTTGCGATGCCGGTCTTTGAGGCTGGGCACACGCAGGTCGCGCGGCGGATGTTGCACGGCAGGTCCTCGTAACGGACGCGGACGAGTCCGGCGCGCAAGCCAGCATGCACGGCAACGCGGTTCGTAGTCGTTGCGAGAACGTTAGCTTGCGAAAACATGTTCAGCATGCGCCGGTACATCTCGTCCGCGATTTTCATGCCGGAACACCTATAGCGATACGGTTCGATGACGAACATGGTTCCGAATCTGAACCAGATTCCTTCATCCGATTCGCCGAGCGGCCACATTGCCGCGCATCCGACCAGCAGATCGTTTTCCTTGTCATAGACGACGATCAGGCGTTTGCCGCTTGCCGCATCCCGAAGCGTTGCAGGATTATGCGGCAGAAGGTGCGGTTCGTTCTGAATGTTCCTTGCAAGCGTCTCGGCCCAGAAAGGACCGAGTTGTTCCGTTGGGAAAAAAGTGTACCTGATTTTTCCTCTTGCTAACATCGTCTGCGGGTTCATCGCGTGCCTCCGTTTGTCTTGCGGGTGAAAGAAACAAAAACACCCTTCGCAAGAGAAGGGTGTTTTTGCGCAGAATGATTTATTCCACACGAAGAACACCCTGCCTTGCACGGAGGGTTTTCTTCCAAGAATGGTTGAGGGGTGTGGATAAATACATACCTATATCCAAGATAACAGGCTGGCGAGCGGTGTCAAGCGCAGGTTGTGCATAACATCAGAAAAGCGAATGTTTGTGCCGTATTTCATCGCGCGCCGTTGCGGGCAAAAAAGAAAAAACCATCCAGTGCGGATGGTTTTTATATCAGAGCGTTTGGAACGATTCCGAGTATTTTGAACGACCTCCAACTTCTACTTTTTGGGCTAAAGGCTAATCATCCACCGTTACGATTTATGCCTCGCTCGGGGAATAAAAAGTTTGGGGAATAAATTTTGGCAGTTTTTTAACGCTCTCGGGTTATTTTTTAAATAGTTCCGCTTTCGATATGCCAGCCACCATGCGGGCAAGTTTCGTGGAAAATGACCTCGATGGTCGGGGAATCGAGATGGCTGTCCATCGCATGGCCCAAGGCGGACTGGACGCTGATCATATGCTTGCCGCACTGGCAGTGGCTGATATGATAATTTACGATCGGGTCTATTTTGGCATGTTCTCCGCCGCAATGATGCACCGAATGTGAGCCGTTTTCGTGATGGATGTGATGAAAGAGAGAAAGGAGATTTTGTTGGTTCATAGGAATTGAGTAACACAACATTCTTGATTTTTTTTCGGAAGATGTCAAGGTAATCCAAAAAAAAACCACCCGAAAAGGGTGGCATTATGTTCTGAAGAGTTTGGCTTTCGGATTGAGTGCGTCCACGAATCCTGTTTTGTCCCGCTTGAGGGCGATTTCCGGCACGCCGAGTTTTTCGGCAATACGACGGAGCGGCATCTTGCTTTCCTTTCGCGAGGTTCGTTCAGCAAGCGGGATTTGCGTCGCGTAATCCACGAATGGCTTTTGGAGATATGGCAGGAATGCCATCAATCCCAATGAGTCTGCCTTTCTGTCGAGCGGGATCAGATGTTGTGACGGAAGCACACGCCAGAATTCTTCGAAGGCAAGTCTTTGATTTCATCAATCCCGTCTCCGGCAATAAAGGTTTTGAATCCGGCCGCGCGAATCGCTTTATGACAAAGAAACACAGCCGCACTTCCATCATTATCCGGCTGTTTCATTTTTCGAAGGCCAGCCTTTGCCTCGGTGATCTGTTCCGGCGTCGGAATAACGACATGATGCAGATGTTCGATATCGAACGCTTTCATAACCGCCTTTGACGCGACGATATCCGGATGCTCCGCGTTCGGGCCGATCGTGAAAGTGTGCGGGGTTCTCGAAGAGATCATCATGATACGGAGAAGAAGCGTCGAGTCGAGTCCGCCGGAGAAACAAAGCACTGTCTCCGGCCGATCATTCAAGCGCTGACATTCGGAAAGGCAATTGCGAACGGCGTCGAAAAGTAATTTCTCGAGTTCTTTGATATCCCAAGGTACGGGAGAAATTCGTTCCGGAAAAATCTGACAAGAAACAACATCGTTCCAACGGTTAACGGCCATTGTTTCCTCCGGTTGAAAGGTAAAAAGAACAACATGAGAAGATTAGCAGTTATGTGTGTTTTTGTAAATATTGTCGTCGTTCATTTTTTGTGAATCGTTCGATGGCATATCGCAACATCGTGCGAGGCATTGTTGCGGCGTGCGCATCGAGAAATTTTCGGAGCGCCATACAGTCTTTTTTTCCGACTTCGCGCAACATCCAACCAACCGCTTTGTGCATCAGATCGTGAGAATCATGAAGAAGTTTTTCCGCAAGATCGAGCGTCAGTCCGACACGGCCTTTTCGGATTTCCCAAAAAGACGAGAGGATGGCGATGCGCCGCCTCCAAAGATTTTTTGATCCGGCCAATCGAAACAAAATTGTTTTTGATTTTTCCTCCAAATGCCGACCGACAATGTGTGGAGCGGTCGTGTCAACAAGATCCCAATTATTGATGTATCTTGCGCTTACGAGATAGAGATCATAAATTTGCGCGCGCATTTTATTGTCTCCGCGATCGTATTGACGCGTCAAAATGCATAGCGCCAGCATCCTCTCTTCGTGAAAAGGGGAGTGAAGGAGTTTTTGAATTTTTAAAATTGAAAGTTCATGGAATCGTTTCGCGAGCGTGCGGATTTCCGGGACCATCACTCCAAGAAATTTGTCGTTTTCACCGTACTCTCCGCGTCCGGTCTTGAAAAATCGCCGACACAGAGCGGCTTTTTTAGGGTCTGCGAGCGCGCGGATGGCGTGAGAAGTGGCAGATAGCATATAATAGTCTCAATGATCCCCTTTTTTATGTCACGGGAAATAGATTTTCTCATTTTAGGCTCGAGCGGAATGCAAGGCAAGATTGTCACTCGCGACTTGATTGAGCGCGGATATCATGTCGCACTTGCCGATTTGTACGAAGACGGGTCGCGGGAAATTTTGAAACGGTTTCCGCAAACAACGTTCCGAATTATTGATTTGCGGAAAGAGCGGTCCTCCGCGAATTTCATCCGGCGCACGCACGCGGCGGTTGTTGTGAATTGTGCGGAAGGGGATTGGAACCTTTCAGTTTATCGGGCGTGTCTTGTAGCGCGGTCGCATGTCCTCGATCTCGGAAGTGAAATTTCAGTTACGCGCGATCAGCTTGCCATGGACAACGCGTTCCGTTCGGAGAATTTGGCCGCCATCACAGGCTGCGGTTCCACGCCCGGGATCAATAATATAATGTTGAGTTATCTTTCCGGACAGTTTTCACGCATGACGACCATTGAAATGGGGTTCGCGTGGGACGCGAATATGGAGAAGTTCGTCGTGCCTTTTTCAGTCAAAAGTTTGATGGAAGAGTTGACAATGCCGGCCCCGTATATCAAAAAGAAAAAATGGAGCGAAATATTTCCTGAAAAAAGCGAAGAGAAACGGATGTTTACCGTTATCGGAAGACAGAAAAGTTTTATCGTCCGTCATCCGGAGACGTTGACCTGTTGGGAGGATTTTAAAGAGAAAGGGCTTGAGAATGTCCGTTTTTACGCTGGTTTTCCAGAACACACACTGCGCGTGTTCCGCGAGCTTATCAGTCTCGGATTCGACAGCAAAGAGCCGATTGATCTTGATGGAGCATTGGTGCGGCCGGTTGACGCGGTCTCGCAAGTGATGCGCCGTCTGAAAAATCCGAAAGGATACGCGGAAAGGGAAAACCTTTGGGTGAAAGTCGAGGGGCTTGATCATCGCGGTGTTTCGAAAACGGTCGTGATGGAGTGTTTGGTCCCGACGCTCAAGCATTGGGAGGATGCCGGATGCAATATTGATACCGGCTTGCCGTGCTCGATTATGGCCCAGATGACGCTTGATGGCCGTGTGACCGCGCGCGGGAGTTTTACGCCGGGCCGTGTAATTCCGCCGCTCGCGTTTTTCGAGGAATTGACTCATCGCGGGATGTCCATTTACGAAGATGGAAAGGTGATTTTCAAAGCGCGTCCGGTTTCGACGGTTTTCTGATATAATAAATTCATCTCTAATTCTTTTTCTTCTTTTATATGAAGAACAACGCTCTTTTCAGCCATGCCGCTGGAATCGGAGTCTTTGCCGTTTTCCTGTACGTCTTGTGCCTCCTTTGGCGCTACACTATGACAGATCCGTCTGTGATTCAGTTCCATCTTTTGGCGTTAAAGACGGCATTTCCCGGATTTTCCGGACTCACAGCCGGAAGCATTGTCTGGGGAGGGGTTTTGAGTTTCGTCTACGGCTTTGTTATCTCCGTTGTCTTTCATGCACTGCATATGAAGTGCGGATGCTTGAAGAAATAAATAGAGCCATCACTTTAAAAGAAAATAATACAGAATACGATTCCGGACGCGGCCACGAAGTTGAGAATCGCTGAAATCAACAGCGGTTTTAAACGCCGGTGAAGAGCATAAGCGAGCCAGACCAAACTGTTTGCCGCGATGATTGAAAAAGTCAGGATCGAAAATCCCACGATCGAACCTGTAGAGATGATTTTAAACAGTTGCGGAAACAATGCCACGCCAGAGATGATGGAATTAATTTCCGCGATTCGGTCCAATGGATGGTGATGTTTGTCTCCGTTGACGATTTGGTGGAAAAATCCATACATATCGTTTTGTCTTTTTTATATTCTATCACTCATTGCCGACCGTCAGGAAATTTGTGGTGTAAGATGATTGGAAGTGTCGGCGAAAAGGTGATCATGAAATAGAAAAACCATGAGGTAAAAGCTCATGGTTTTTTTTGGCAGGGGCGGTAGGAATCGCCCCGCCGCTCGCGAGCGGCGGGGTTGGAGACCTCCATCTTTCGTGATGGGCTGGGCTCCCATTGAACGATGCTCGCAAATAAAAAGAATTTTTGGCAGGGGCGGTAGGAATCGCCCCGCCGCTCGCGAGCGGCGGGG
>CAZPPQ010000036.1:0-7139 GCA_964588505.1 uncultured Gammaproteobacteria bacterium
CGCGGCTTGTTCGCGACTCCGAGCCGTTCCAAAATTTCCTGCACGACCGCGAGATGCAAATCCAAATACGCATCCGCTCCGTCTACAACTTGTAGAAGAGCGTCCGACTCGACCGCTTCGGAAAGCGTGGACGCGAACGCCTTTAATAATTCCGGAGACAAACGCTGGATGAACCCGATCGTGTCCGAAACCAAAACTTTTTGCGGCTTAGAAAATTTCTCCCCCTTTCTAAGGGGGAGATAGAGGGGGTTACCAGTGAAATAAAGACTTCCGACGCGCGTGTCAAGCGTCGCGAATAGCTCGTTTGCCGCATACTCCTTGCGGCGCGTAAGGCAATTCAACAGCGTCGTTTTCCCGGCATTCGTGTAACCGACGATCGCAACAGTCTTCAAATTGTTTCGCGCGCGATTTTTTCTGTGGCCGGCGCGCACAGTTTCATATTGCTCAAGCCGTTTTTGCAACGTGCGCTCCTTCTCCTTCAAATGCCGTCGCATAATTTCCGTGTTCGTCTCCCCGATGCCGCTCGTGCCAATGCCTCCGCCTTGCCGCGACAACTCCATCCCCATGCCGTAAATCCGCGGCCCCATATGTCGCACGGCCGCGAGTTCGATTTCGAGTTTTGCTTCCGTGGTGCGCGCGTGCTTGGCAAAAATTTTCAAAATCAAATCAATCCGATCCCAAACTTCAAGCCTGGATTCCATCTTTTTCAGTATTTCCATAATTGTGTAAATCTGCCGCGGTTTCAGCCGATCGTTTATAATGAGGAGCGCGGCGCCGAGTTTCTTCCCTTCTTCGCCAAGCTCCGCGACTTTGCCCGAACCGATAAATGTGCGCGGATGCGGAGAAACGCGCTTTTGATAGCGCTTCACAATCACGATCCCACCGTAAGTCTTCACGAGTTCTTCAAGCTCAACCAGCCGGTCCATGCTCTGTTTTGGTGAGATGGACGGATCAATCAAATCAATCAGGATGGCTTTGGTATGCACAGGTTTCATGAGAACAGCTTAACGTGTTTGGATAAAATTGTCACAAAAGGGGGCTCCGCCCCCTTATCAAACCCCCTGCCCCATTTTCTTTGTGAGCTGACAAAGAAAATCCTGCGTCGGCCTAACATTCCCCAAGCCGACTTGTCTGCTTCGCTCGAACATGGTTGCGTCCCCGCCTGCCTGCGGCAGAGCGGGACGGCTTGCTCCTTGAAACAGCGGACGCCCTCGCGCAGAGCCGAAAAAAAAATAAAACTCCCGTACAGACGAATCCGTACGGGAGAGATTTTCGGAGCCGCTTACGGCTCACACATGAGTGAGAAGAAGATCGGGCGGCGTCGGGAGCGATTCCACTGCTTCGGCCAGCATCGTCTCCATTCGCGCTTCCTGAAGCGCAACCTCGCGCCGGTCCGCGTCCTCGGACACGCACATCGCATTCGTCGAAGAACGCCGTGGCGCGGGCGAAGTAAGAGATTAAAGAGCGGAATACTTGCCAAAACGAGCGCGGGGCCGATAAAATTTCCCACAGACCACCCCTTGCCTAAAATCGTCAGCATTATTATTCCCGCCACAAATGCGTTCCCTTGGCCGTTCGGCCGATTTCTCGTCCATTCCATTGGTTTCTCCTTTTGTAGGAATTGGTTGAAAAAGAACAACGGAAAAGTTTAGCAGAAAACAGCGTGTATGTCAATACAAAAACCCCGCCGCATGAAGCGGCGGGATTCCAAAATCCCATTTTACAGCAACGCGTCCTTGACGGCTTTCGCCACGCGGAATTTCACGACCGTTTTGGCCGGAATCTGAATCGTTGCGCCTGTCGCCGGGTTACGGCCCTGGCGCGCGGCGCGGTTCACTTTGACGAGCTTCCCAAAGCCCGGGAGCACGACCTCGCCATTGGACTTCACTTCCCTGTACGCAAGCGCGGCGAGCTTTTCCATAAACCCACCGACATCTTTTTTAGACATACCGGCTGCCTCGGCAAGGGCTGCCATAAACTGGCTCTTGGTCATCTTGGCCATACAAAAAGAAAATTAATGATTGTTTATGGGAGAAGTATAGCAAATCTCGCTGTTTCTGGCTATTCTGGCAATAAAAACTATCCACAGTTGTCAAGGGTAAGATCGACATCCGGATAATTCGCAAACCATTCTTGCGCGCGTTTCCTGTCTGTTACCATCAAATCTTTGATGAAATCATCATCTTTCCATAACTCCATTTCGCGCAATTTCTCCAATAAACAAACGGAAAGGACTTTTCCGATAAGATCCATATTGACTCCGAAAAGATGGACCTCGAGCTTGAGCACGGCTCCGTATCTGCCGTCATTCACATACACAAGCGAGGGATAGCTTCGACCATCAAGCTCTGTTTTCCCGACATACACTCCGAGCGCCGGAATCACAACGCCGCCCTCAATCAAAATGTTAGCCGTCGGAAACCCGAGGCTTGTCGCAATTCCCTCTCCGTGTTGAACTCGTCCGCTAAAAATAAGCGGTAACATAGTGGTTGGTAACTAGTGATTGGTGGTTGGTGGCGCTAATCATCAGTCACTAATCACTAGGGATCTCTGCAAAAGTCCATTCCATGATGAAAGCGAGGAATGTTTTCCGGATGCGAGGAAGGATTCCGGAAATGATATCGCCATATCATTGAGGAATCCTGACGACGCAGCCGGGAAACATAACCGCTTTCAGGCCGGAAGCGACTTTTGCAGAGGTCCCACTAGTCACTAACGCTGATCCACAAGCTCCAGCGCGCGCCGGATGATCGGAACCAAATCAGGATAACTTGAGGCTTTTAACAATTGGCGTGAAGAAACCCATTTCGCTTCATACGCGTGCTCGGCCGGATTCGGGTGCAATTCTACGTCAGGGGGCGCTTCAAAAAGAAAATAATGAATGTCTTTGTGAACCAATGCTCCGTGTTTTTCGAACCGATCGCGAAACCAGATATCAATCTTTCCGAGATAGTCAAGCAAGCGCACCTGATCTATTCCAAGCTCCTCCATCGTTTCGCGCGCGGCCGCCTCTGGAAATTCCTCCCCGCGTTCTACGTGCCCTTTTGGAAACGCCCACTTGCCGTACGAATCTAGCATAACCGCAAATTGCGCGCCGTGCGGCGCGCGCTTGAACACGAGCCCGCCGGAAGAAATCTCCCGAACGGCGCGCGAGAAACCGCGCGGGCTATTTTTTGATTTTGGCACGAAGGATTTCAAGGGCCTTTTCTTTTTGAACATCTCGTTTCGCTTCAATATCTTTTTGCGTGAACGGTACCAACACATCCGGGGTGATTCCTGTTTTGTCAATCGTGCGTCCGCTTGGTGTATACCAAACGGCCCGAGTGATCTTGACCGAGGATCCATCCGGCAATTCCCGATAATCCTGCACCGACCCCTTTCCGAATGTTTTTACGCCAACCAGTATCGCAATTCCGTAATCCTGCAAAGCACCGGCCACGATTTCAGAAGCCGAGGCGCTCCCCTCGTCCACGAGCACGACGGTTGGAATACCGGCGAGCGACGGGTTTGTCACACCGGCATACGACTGCTCGTCCTCGGTTCCTTTTGCGATGACAACAACCTTGCGCCCGACCCAGGCAGACGCGACCTGAATGCCAGTAGGGAGAAGGCCGCCTGGATTTCCGCGCAAATCAAAGACGATCCCATCCACTCCGGCAGCCAAAAATTCATTCGCGGCTTTTTGAAACAATTCTTCGGTGTCTTCACCGAATGTCGAGACATCCAAATAACCGATGTCATCTTTGATTTCCCATCTGACGCTTTCGATCACGATTTCGTCGCGGATGATCTTCACTTCGCGTGACTTCTCCTCGCCTTTACGATGAATCGTCAAAACGACTTCCGTACCTTTCTCGCCGCGAATCCGCATCACGGCCTCTTCGACCGTCATCCCGCCGGTCTCCACATCGTTGATCTTTAAGATGGCATCGCCGGATTTCAAACCGGCCTTTTCCGCCGGCGTGTTCGGAAGCGGAGAAACAATCTGTAATTGTTCATTTCGAATGCCGATTTCAGCTCCGATTCCAAAAAACGATCCTTGCAGGGCAGACTTGAACAATTTTGATTCTTCCGGATCAAAGAAAACCGTATATGGATCTTCCATCGAATCAACCATGCCGCGGAGCGCGCCGTAATACAGCGATTTTTCAGAAACCGGCTGACGGTAATAAGACTCTTTCATCAAATTCCAGACATCCCAAAACTCACGAAAATTCACGTCTTGAATGGCCGTGGGCGGCAAGCTGTTTTGATTCAGCACGCGGCCCTCGCCTGCCGGAATCGCGGCGCGTTCTCCCCGCCGCTCGCCTATGGAAAATCCAAACCAAAATGTCGCGGCGACGGCAAAACCGGCTACCAATAAAACAAAAAAAATCGCGAGGAAACGGCGCTTACCCGGGGCCGGACGTTGGATTGGAGAAAGAAGAGTGTCTGTCATGCCTCTATAGGATACAGAAAAGAGGGCGTTGGCGTCAAAGGCAAGGATGGGTACAATAAGAATGATATGCCTAAAACCGGACGAAAAATCCTCTTTTTCTTTTTTGTCGCCGGATTCCTTGTGATAGCGCCGCTCGTCGTCCTGTACACGGCCGGATTTCGGTACAGCCTCGGCGCCGGACGATTCGTGCAAACAGGCATTCTCTCGGCAACAAGCGTGCCGAAAGACACGCGGTTGTTCATTGATAACGAACTACTTAATGTTAAAACTCCGGCTCTTGTAAAAAACATCATCCCCGGAGAACACATAATCCGTCTGGAAAAAGACGGGTATTTCCCGTGGACAAAACGCCTTTCGTTTTACAGCCGTATCACCACATTCATCACAAAAGCCGTTTTATTTTTGGATGAACCGGCCGAACGCGTCCAAGACATACGCATAGGCGCATCAGCCGCGCTTCAAGACAAACAAAAAATCGCCTATGCAAAATTGGGAGAGAAAGCGCAGGAGGTATGGATATTCAACGCAGATGGAACCGAGACAATGGTTGCCCGCATGCCGTCTATTTCAATCGCGCCGAAAATCGAATGGTCGGCTGACGGATCCTTTCTCTCCATTCAAACTCCGTTACGTAACGGAGTTTCGACATGGCTGATTGACGCGACGAACGGGGCGAGCATTGAACTTCCTTTCTCTTTCCAAAAGGACGGATGGTGGGACGCGACCGCCGACAACCGCTACTACATCACAACCGCTTCCGGCGTTTCGTTATTTGATCTTACGAGACGGACCGCAACTCCGCTTCCGAAGGGGACTGTTGCCGCGACATCCGACAACGATCAGTTTCTTTTGCTTCAATCCACACCGCAAGGGCTTGCGCTCGCGCATCATTCGATTCTCGACCCGCTCGGCACGCGCATCCTGGCGCATCTGCCGTTCGGCTCTTACCGTTTCCTTCCGGCGCCATCCGGAATTATCCTTCTCGAAGAGATCGGGAGACATGGACTCGTGTTACTCACGCGTTTCGGAGACGAAGCGCGCGCCGGACTTCACACGACTGCCGTGCTTTGGCAATGGGAACCGAACGGACAACGCTTGCTGTACAGCGACGGATTCGATCTCCATCTGTATCGCCCGGACAGGGACGAGGACACGACCATCACACGCCAAAGCCGTCGTATCACAAGCCTTGCCTGGCATCCGGAAGGATCTGCCATCATCTTCATGCAAGAAGATGGGTTGTATGGAATGGAGCTTGATACACGCGACATTTTGAATACGGTAAAACTTGAAACCGGCGACGGGTTTGAGTCTCTCCTTGTGGACAACGACGGAAAAAATGCATATTTCATCGGTACGGTCAACGGCGTCTCCGGTCTTTTCCGCCGCGTGTTGCAAAAATGACAAATTGTCATCCTGACCCGGCCAACGGCTGGGAAAGGATCTCGCGTAAAAAAACCACATCATGATGGATAAGGTGACGGCCGCGTACGCTCCGTTCGTGAGATCATTGAACTGACGCATGAGCGCTGATCCTGTGAACTCGCCGAACCGCTCAACCCCGCGCACTGCCCCGGAAAAAACGATGGAGAAAGAACCGTCCTCCTGCCTGAAATTTCGCAACGCTTTAGGCTTCCACCTCATGGAGAGGATATTCGCAGCCTCGGCGGCTGCAAGGAGGATGGCGTTATCGCGTCCGGTCGGATCTCGGCCCGCGGAATATTCATCGCCGATCACGACAGTCCGATAATTCGGAAATTTCTTGACGTCGCGACTCAATCGATCGATACCGTCTTCGAGCGGCGCTGTGGCAACGGCAAGGTAATCAACAAGAGTGGAAAAATCATCACCCCACACACTTTCCATTCTGGCACGGTACAAGCCCATCCCATCCAAAACCCTTTTTTTGAGTTCGATGTTTGTCACGTATCCTCCATTTCTTGGACGGATATTTCTCGGGGGAAAAAAGAACAACTGTCGTCTTGTACCAAATTTCCGATATGGCGTCAAGCAAATGTATCCGGCAAGCACATTTTGCACTCTTTTGGAAATTTAAGTGTTATGAATTGAATAGGTGATAAGAAATTAAGACTCCGGTGAGGACGTTCCGTGTTGTGCCAGAGAAGATGCTTCATGAGTCCTTGGTTAAAACGGTTTGTGTCAAAAAGTTCTGATTCGAGGAAGAGCATAGTCAAGTTTTCAATGCACCAGTTGGCAGGTAAGTTCTGCCCAAGCTTCATTGGGTGTTTTGTATCCAAGAACTTTGAGCGGCCGGTTGTTAATCGCTTCTTGTAAGGCATAGAGGTCATTGTTTGAGACAAGAGAAAAGTCTGTTCCTTGTTCAACAGTTTTTTTTGCCATGAGCAGTAGGGATCGCAGTGGAACGTATCAGTGTCGTAGTCCATACGGAGCTTCCAGTGGAATCCTCCCTCACTCCCTCTATCAAAGGTGATGCTCTTCACGAGGTTCGATCCAACCTCTTCGACAAGGAAACGGAGTGCTGTCTCTGTTTGCCAAAAGGTGAGTGGTTGGCCTTTCATAGGCTCCCATCCTCGCTGAATCTGTCCTAAAGGGCAATGCACGGGAGTTTTGAGGCCATCAAAGGGTGGTGCATTGAGTATAGAATGTGGGCACTTGCGGAAAATTTTGACCAAAAATCGTCTTTGGAGTAAGGTTCGCGGTTGTTCTTTTCCAACCAACA
>CAZPPQ010000037.1:0-6560 GCA_964588505.1 uncultured Gammaproteobacteria bacterium
TTGGCAACTATAATCCGCGTCGCAACCCGCGCGAACTTATTCTCAAGGCTGATCGCATCAAAGATTGGCTTGCCAAAGGCGCCGAGGCCAGCGACACTGTGTGGAATTTACTCATTGACGAAAAGATCGTCGAGGGCAAAAAACATTCTGTGACGCACATCTCGAAGGCCCGTAAAGATAAGGCTGCCGAGGATACAAAGAAGGCCGAAGCAAAAGCGTAAATCGCAAAAAGGCCACCCGTTTGGGTGGCCTTTGTTATTCTATTTTTTTCTGATGGGCTTTTCGCCACTCGGCAATCTTCGCATGATCGCCGGAGAGAAGAACTTCCGGGACGAGCCATGGCTTCGACAACCCTCTGGATCCCACCTTTGAAAGTGAGACATACAAAGGCGGTTTTGTGTACTGCGGATATTCGAGCAAGCCTTCCTTGGTATGAGATTCTTCTGCGAGCGATTCTCGTTTGCCGAGAACGCCGGGGACATGGCGCGCGATCGCATCCGTCATCACAAGCGCCGGCAATTCCCCGCCGGTCAGCACATACCCACCGATCGAAAACGCCTCATCAGCGATTTTCTCCTCAACACGGGCATCCACGCCCTCATATCGGCCGCAAAGGAAGATGATCTGGTCGTATTTGGCCAAACGCTTCGCATCCGCCTGCGTAAATATCTTTCCGCTTGCCGAAGTGAGAATGACGCGAGCCTTTTTCCCTTTTTTGATCGCCTTCACGGCCAAATCAAACGGCTCCACCATCATCACCATGCCAGGCCCCCCGCCGTACGACGAATCATCTGTCGAGCGGTGCTTGTCCGTGGTCCAATCGCGCAAATTATGCGCCGTAATCTTAATCAGCCCGTTTTCCTGCGCGCGCCCCAAAATGGAAGTGTTGGCATACCCGCCAATCATCTCCGAAAAAATGGTCACGATATCGAATGCCCTAACTTTTTTCATAACGGACTTATAATATTTCTCAAGGCTGGATTGGTCACATGTGTGTATCCTTGTATAGTTCGGATATTCTGATGTCCAAGCAAAACTTGAACATAACGTACATCAACCCCATTCTCAAGTAAATGCGTCGCGAAGCTATGGCGAAGCGAGTGAAATGTAACGGATTTTACGATATGGGCATTTCTGGCCGCCGTCTCAAAGATTTTTTGTGCGGTCCTTTCGCTTAATTTTCCACCACGCTGACTCTGAAAAAACAAATCTGTTCCGCTTTTCCCGACCAAAAACACTTTAAGAGAATCCTTTAACTTTTCCGAAAAAACCGATATTCGATCTTTCTGCCCTTTTGCTTGTTTGATATGGATCGTCCTGCTGTCTGTATCTACATCAAAAACCCTTAAAGAGACAACCTCGCTTACGCGAAGGCCGGATGCGGGCGTTTTTGCCTCTTAGCAAAAGGAACCTGTATTGAAAACGGCACATGAAGAATATGACGCGCGTAAAATTGGATAGCCTGTAGATGAAGATTCGTCGTGGCTGAAGATACACCGTTCTTTCGTCTAAGAAGCAAAAAAGACGAAATTTGATCTGAATTAAGGGATCTCTGCGAAAGTCCATTCCAGGATGAAAGCGAGGAATGTTTTCCGGATGCGAGGAAGGATTCCGGAAATGATATCGCCATATCATTGAGGAATCCTGACGACGCAGCCGGGAAACATAACCGCTTTCAGGCCGGAAGCGACTTTTGTGGAGGTCTCTTATGTTTATGCCAAGGCTCATCTCACTCACGATGAGCCTATTTCTTTTTTTGACACACGTTATCCAGAGAAGTTAGAAGCTGTGCTGGCTTCTCCTCAAACGCAAATGGGTGGACGATTTGTTCACTCCTCGATGTCGCGACAAGCGGCAGTTTTGTTTTACGAGTTAATCAAGCAACATCCTTTTCTCAATGGGAACAAACGCATTGCTTGTGTTTCGCTCATGGTCTTTCTCTCCCTCAATGATGCGTGGCTCAAAACAAGCTGGAGGGAACTCTACGATATCGCAGTTACTGTTGCAACATCTCGGACTGACAATCGCGAAGGCATGCTTCAGCTTCTCACTGATTTTATTCAAAACAATGCCGTCGAAAAATAAAGCAAAACTTCAGATACACGAAAACATTGGACAAAACCGCTCGCTTTGCTGGCTCCTTTTCGACATAACGGCTTCAGAAATAATTCCGAATCCATTATGTACCATAGTGAAAAGACAAAATGCCAACATATTTTGAAATTTTTGGCAATTTTGCTTGACAATATGTAAGACATCTTATACACTGCCCCCACATTCTTAATCCCACCAGAGGGATATCATCTTCATATGACAGAAAAAGCACAGACACAGACAATCAACGCGGCCGATTTAAAACTGACCGGAACAGACAATCTTCAGCCTGGAATGACGGTGCGAATCCATGAAAAAATCAAAGATGTCACTTCAAAAGGAGAGGATCGCGAACGCGTTCAAATTTTCGAAGGATTGATCACGGCCATCCGCCGGACCGGTATGAGCAGGACCATCACGGTTCATAAAATGAGCGAGGGCGTCGGAGTTGAAAAAATCTACCCGATCAACTCACCTATCGTAAGCAAAATAGAATTCGTGAAGCAGGTGAAAGTCAGACGCGCGAAATTAACCTTTATGACAAATACGCGCAAACCGTTCCGCAGGGCTTTGAAAGAAAAAAAATAAACAGATCAGACAAGCGACTTCAAATACTGACCCGTAATGCTGTTTTTTTGTTTCGCAATCTCTTTCGGGGTGCCTTCAGCGACAATCTGCCCGCCCTTTTCTCCGCCGCCCGGGCCCATATCAATCACCCAATCCGCCCCTTTGATGACTTCCAAATTGTGCTCGATTATCACCACTGTGTTCCCCTTGTCCACCAGCTGATGAAGAACGCCGAGCAGACGCTTGATGTCGTCAAAATGCAGGCCCGTTGTCGGCTCATCCAAAATATACAATGTCCGTCCGGTCGAACGGCGGGACAATTCTGTCGCAAGCTTTACGCGTTGGGCCTCGCCGCCGGAAAGCGTCGTCGCCGGCTGGCCGAGACGAATATACCCGAGCCCAACTTCGTGAAGGATGTCCAGTTTGTCGAAAATCGCGGACTGATCCGCAAAAAATCGACGCGCCTCTTCCACGGTCATATCAAGAACATTCGAAATCGTCTTCCCTTTGTAATGAACATCGAGTACGTCTTGATTGTAGCGCGTCCCATGACATTCCGGGCACTCGACATACACGTCCGGCAAAAATTGCATCTCAATGCGGCGCATCCCCTCGCCCGCGCACGCTTCGCACCGGCCTCCGCCTTTCACATTAAAACTGAATTTTCCCGCGTCGAAATTACGCAGTCCGGCTTCCGGAACCTGCGTAAACAAATCACGGATAGCCGTAAAAACTCCGGTATAAGTCGCCGGATTGCTGCGCGGCGTGCGGCCAATCGGAGATTGATCAACGGCGACCACCTTATCAATATGTTCAAGTCCCTTGATCGCCTTATGCTCTCCGGGATACACCTTGGACCGATAGAAATGGCGGGAAAGCATTTTTCCAAGGATGTCTAAAATGAGCGTTGACTTGCCGGACCCGGAAACGCCTGTTACGCACACTAATTTCCCGAGCGGAATGTCCACGTTCACGTTTTTCAAATTGAAGGCCGAGGCACCAAGAATACTCATGCGCTTGCCGTTCCCTTTCCGATACTTTTTCGGAAGAGGGATTTCCTTTTTTCCGGAAAGATACTGGCCGGTCAGGGATTCCGGATTCTTTTTAAGCTGCGACGGAGTACCTTCCGCGACGATCTGCCCGCCATACTCCCCGGCCCCCGGGCCCACATCAAACACATAATCCGCGGCCTCGATCATGGCCGCGTCGTGTTCCACGACAAGCACTGAATTTCCGAGTTCGCGGAGCTTCTTGATGGTCGCGATCAGGTCATCGTTGTCGCGCGGATGCAAGCCGATCGAAGGTTCATCCAAAATATATACGACGCCGGAAAGCGACGTTCCGAGCTGTGTCGCAAGCCGCACGCGCTGGGATTCCCCGCCGGAGAGCGACATCGCGCTCCGGTCAAGCGTGAGATATCCAAGCCCCACATCCATCAAGTGCCCAAGACGCGCGACCACTTCTTTTGCCACACGACCGATCACCAGTTCTTCTTCTTTTGAAAATCCATCGGCTATTTTTTTCCCGTTTTTCGATCCGTTCTCCGGCTTCAAAATGAACGGCTTGAAAAAGGCAAGCGTGTCTTCGATGGGCCGGTTCACCACTTCCGCGATCGAACGCCCGCTGATGGAGATCGCGAGCACCTCTGGTTTCAAACGCTTTCCGAAACAAGATGGGCAGATCAGCGTGCGCATATATCCCTCAAGCTCGTGGCGCACATATTCGGAATCCGTCTCCTTGTACTTTTGCTCAAGCTGGGAGAGCACACCGGAAAATTTCACTTCTTGACCGTCGAATGTGTACGTCTGGTCCCCTGTTCCATACAAAATTTTTTCCATCGCTTCCTTCCCGATCTTCTCAACAGGCATATTCACGGAAAACTTGTGCTTCTTTCCAACAAGCTCGAGCAAACGCAGATAGCTTGTCTGATTGCCGGCAATGCGCGTCCATGGGCGCACCGCGCCTTCTGCAAAACTCAAACGTTTGTTTGGGATCACCAAATCCGGCTCGAGCACAAGCTTCATTCCAAGTCCGGTGCACTCCTGGCACGCGCCATACGGCGAATTGAACGAAAACAGCCGCGGCTCCGGCTTTGGGAGCGTCCGGCCACATTTCGGACATACGAAACTCTGCGAAAGCGTTATTTCGTCTCCATTGTCTTCTTTCAGAAGTGTAAGAAACCCGTTTCCATATTCGAGCGCGCGTTTCGTGATCTCGGTGATGTGATGCTTTTGGTAATCAACCCCGGAGGCAAATTCCGTAATAACGGCCTCGATCGTATGATCTTTCTTTTTATCCTTGCGCATAGAGACCGCCTCGGATACATCCATGATGAATCCGTCGAACCGCACCCGAGAAAATCCGGCATTCATAGCGCCAACCAGCACGTGCTTATGTTCTCCTTTGAGATTCGTAACCAGAGGAGCCAAAAGCAAAATGGTTCCTTTTTTCGCTTCATTCATCACTCGTTCCACAATTCGATCGAGCGTCTGCTCCATAACCGGCGTTTGATCATCGGGACAATGCTGGCGGCCGGCGCGCGCGAACAGCACGCGGAGGAAATCATAAATCTCCGTAACGGTTCCAACGGTCGAGCGCGGATTATGCGAAGAGGATTTTTGATCAATCGCGATGGTCGGAGACAATCCTGTGATTTCGTCAACATCCGGCTTGTCCTGCAACTCCAAAAACTGACGGGCATAGCTTGAAAGCGATTCCATATACCGCCGCTGGCCTTCGGCGTAGATGGTGTCAAAAGCAAGCGAGGATTTCCCGGATCCGGAAAGTCCAGTGATGACGACGAGCTTGTTCTTTGGAAGATCAACATCAATGTCCTTGAGATTGTGCACGCGCGCCCCTCGGACAGAAATAAACTCTTGCATAGCGCGAAAAAAAGAGTGAACGGGGGCAGTCTAGCACCTTTCTTTCGCTGCGGCAAGGGGTCGGATCAGTCATTGAATTTATTTTGTCTTTTTCCAATCTAGCTCCGATGCTTCCGAAGCTTTTCCTTCCTGCTCGCGTGCGTTTGATGTGCAAGTAATTTTATCGCCCACGGTCGCCAAGCGACACGGATCTCCAGGTTTCCCGACCTTGCAAGGATCTTGAGCACAAATGGTTCCCAAATTAACACTCCCATATGTGGAACTGGTAGAGAGATCGTTCAATTCATTTCCTGTAATCTTGTTCTTCGCTCTTTTGTTGTCATACCCCTTGCATCCAGCCTGACGAACCTCGGCGCAATTCAACGAAAGCTCGGCACAAGTTCCTTTGATGACTTTCGGTGCCACATCAGACGCAAACGCGCCCGTTGAAATCAAAGCGGCCAGAGGCACTAAGCCAGTATAAAATCCGCCAACGCCTGCGGCTGTGAACATTGCGGTATACTTTGCCGCATCCCAATTCGAAATAATCAAGCTCGGATGGTGCGAATAAAAACAGAAATTTCGTTCAACAGGAACAGTCCCGACCGCAGGAGCGTCTAATTTCTGATCCGGAGGATCTGGCTTCTTCAACTTCCCACAGGAAGAAACTGACGGAATCCCATCCTCTAAATCCGCGTTCAATTCTCCGCACGAAAGACAGAGAGACTTATCGCCGTTTGGAATGCACTTCGCGTCCGAAGAGATTGATTTCCCTGTTTTTGGATCTGTCGACGGACATTCCGTGTAGGTGCAAGTCGAACCTGCCGGAATCGCCGGCTTCCCCTCTTTCGCGCGAATCGCGACAATAGATCCGCATTGTTTCGAACCGAAATTTGATTTTTTCTCCTGTTTGTCCGCTGGCACGGTTTTGTCAATCTCCACTTTTCCACTTTTAAATTGTTCTTCACAGCTCTGCCCTTCCCCCAAAAATGTCACCAGCTTCAACATCGGAAGTTTTGGAGGCGTCAGACTCAAAAG
>CAZPPQ010000038.1:0-6025 GCA_964588505.1 uncultured Gammaproteobacteria bacterium
CTCTCAAGCCCTTGCGGGCACAGGCTTCTGAGACCTGCGCGTATACCAATTCCGCCACTCGCCCGCCATCTGTGCAGGATGTAAAAACTGTCATTGCGATCCCTCCTGAATTCCCATCCTGCCAAGGAGGGGGTAATGGGAGGTTTCCATCACTACTTCAACGCCTTGTGCGTTTTGATATACCACGTCCCAATGGTTGAAAATCGATCTGACGGAATGATGATCCGCTCAACCGATCCGTGTTTTATTTTTTCCGGAAGAGCAAAAGCATATGAAGATTGGTATAAGAAGACCGCCGGCAAATCTTCCGCGAGTAAATCTTGGAATGAACGGTATTTTTCCGCCCGCTTCGCCTGATCCGACGCAACGCGGGCTTCCTCGAGCAGCGTATCCACTTTTCTGTTTGCGTAATTCGCGAGATTCAGACCGGACGCTTTTGTTTGTGAAGAGTGCCAGAACGGGTACGGATCTCCATCGGCCCCGAAAAGCATTCCGGTGAGGAGAAGTTCGTAAGCCCTGGATTCGAGGACCGTTTCCCTGAATTCAGCCTGCGGGATCGCTTCAACAACGATTTTTATACCGATCGCGCTTAATGCTTTTACCATTATGTCTGCCGCGACGAGGAATTCAGGGTACTCGACTGTCGTGAGTTTGAACGTCAATTCTTTCGGTTGCGGAGCTGTCTCAGAAGCTCCGGATTTTGGTTTTGGAACAGCCGCCGTTTTGACAGACCGGAAGAGAGATCCTTCTACACGAGGATAGCCTGCGGTGTCAAGGAGGATGTTTCCGGCCGTTGGATCAAAGGCAACTTTCGCAACATCAGGGTGATAGCCGATCATTCCGGGAAGAATCGGCGCGTCAATTGCCGATCCATGGCCGAGGAGCGTTTCTTGCGCGAGCGTTTTTTTGTCTATTGCGTTTGCGATGGCCTTTCGCACGCGAGAATCTTTGAATGCCGTCTGTTTTTCTTGATTGAACAACAGAACTGCTTCGCGCGGAAGCGAGGGACGGAGAACGGAGACAGAACGGATTTCTGAAACTTCTTTTTCTTTTTCCGTCGGCACAAAGCCGAGACCTTCTATATGATGATCCCGCAACGCTTTTACCGCTTCGTCCGTGTCCGTGTAAAATTTAAACGCCAGTGTTTCCAAAAAAGGTTTTTCCGCGTAAAAATTTCCGAATCGTTTGAGCGTGTACGTCCGAACGCCACCCTTTTTATCTTTCGTGAATGTGGAAAATTGGAACGGCCCGCTTCCGATCGGGCGCAGATTTAGTTCTGCCAGTGGGACATTTCGGATCGGGATGGATGACCAAAGATTTGAAGGCAGAATACCTACGGTCAGCGCCGAGAGGAAAGAGGTAAGCGGCTGATCGAGCGTGAACGAAACGGTATAGCCATCAACCTGGGCGATTTTTATGTTTCGGAATCCGGCACCGAGCGGACTTCGGTAAGAAGGATTTTGGATGGCTTCGAACGTGAATATGACATCGCTTGCCGTGACAGGAGCGCCATCATGGAATTTTGCGTCGTCGCGCATCTTTATGGTGTAGACTTTTTTATCTTCGGAAATCTGGATCTCTTTTGCCAAGTCGTTTGTGAATCCTTGTTCCGGATGCCATTTGACCAATCCGGAATAGATGAGCTTCACAAGATCCGCGTCAACATCATTTGTCGTTGCGTAAATCGGATTGATGAATTGAGGCTCGCCGATCAGTCCTTCAGTGTACTCTCCGCCAACAGCCGGCGTATCCACTCGATGTGTCGCGACATACCATCCTCCAAGAAACAGAAACGCGCAGAAAAAAAGGCCTATGGCCGATTGGGCAAGTCTTTTTTCCGTTTTTGAGATGACGCGCGGGAGCTGACACCATTGTCGCCAGGTCGGAAACAGGCGTTTTGGAGACACGGAAAGAACCTGGCGCATGGCCAGATCATCGGTCTCCCGCTTATTGCGCGACCGTTTTTGGAAAAACACAAATAAAATAAGGGGATGATGTGAAGACTGCCGTTAAATGACGGCATTCGCGAGTGCTACACCAAAGAACAAAATGGCCAGAATAATCGTGGCATGGAAGAGTTTTTTTTCAACACCGCGTTTTGTGCGGTAGACGTTTCCTTCACCTCCGAACGCGGCGCCGAGTCCGGTGCCGCGCGCTTGAAGGAGAATACAGGCAATAAGTAAGATTGGGAGGGCAACCTGCGCGACCGTAAGAAGTGTTTTCACCATAGCGTAGACAGTATATCAAAATCAGTTTGACGCGTCAACTGTGAGCGGAGGGTCGGAAGTCGGAATTCAGAGATTAGAATAGATTTTATTCGTATATTCGTACACATTCGTAATTCGTCGCAGCCGTGTTTTTTGAACACCTAAAGTCTAAAGCCCTAACTCCCTAAACAAAAACCAGCGCGTGAGAGTATACGCGCTGGCGCAAGAGAGTGATTTTTATACGGAATGGCCCAGGGATCGCATGGCCCTCTTCCACAGATCTCTGGCCACGCCTTCGGTCGGCATTGCTCCCAGATCATCCGGAAGAAAGGCCATTCTGAATCCGAACGGCTGAAGCGAGGCGAAAGCCAGGAACAGTTTCGCTTTTTCCAGTTCGGACCAGTGGGCGAATCCCTCTAATGTTGCATTTTTTACGACAGAAACGAGTTCTTTCCAGAGTTTCCGGCTTGTTTCGCTGGAACTGTTTTTTGTTGCCTCTTCACACAGCCTGTTTGCCAGGTCGAGAATTCCTTTTCTCTCGGTCTCGTCGAACAATGGAGAGATTCCGGGCTTGTCTCTGGCCCCGTAACCTGTAGGAGGCTCGACTCTGTCAAACAGAAAGCCAGATGGTACTTTTTTTTCCTCAGGCACGCCTGTCTCCTTTCATTTGTAAAAAACAAGCCGATTTTTCGGCCGAGATTACATTATCGCGCTGAAAGCGAAATGTCAAACGATTCACGCCTGTTTTTTTGCGAATCGCTTCATCCCGCGTCCCGAGACCCGCATTTTCGGCGTTCGTTTCTTTTGTCGTTTTTCCCAGCGCATTTTTGCGCGTTCGAGAGTTCGTTCATCCATATCTTTTTATGATATACTTTTCTTGTTCATCATTCTATGGAAGAAGGAGGCATTGAGCCAAAAAAGAAAATTTCAGCCGGAGTGATTGTCACTCTCGTTCTGTTGTTGTTTGTCTCTGCTTTCGCGTGGCGGGTGTTGTATTATGCGGGCCAAGTGCGCTCTGGAAATGTCATCGAATGGGATCGCGTTTCGTTTTTAGACGCGTTTTCAAAAAAAGGCGAGCCAGTCCGTTCGGTCCTTCCTGGCGGAACATTCGAAGTCGCGAGCGCGGACGACCCGTCTTTCGGAGCCGCTGACGCAACAGTAACAGTCGTGGAGTTTGGAGATTTTTCCTGCCCGTATTCTGCCGAGGCCAGCACCGTCGTTCGGAGAATGGCATCCGCATACGGGGATCGCGCGCGTTTCGTGTTTCGCGATTTTCCGATCGAGGATTTGTATCCAGGCACAACGCTTGTCCATCAAGCCGCCGGATGCGCGTTCGCCCAAGGGAAGTTTTGGGAGTATCACGACAAGGTGTTTCAGAATCAATCTGATCTTTCCTCCGAGCGTTTGCGTCAATTCGCGGGTGAACTCGGATTGAATCAGCCGGTGTTTGATCAATGTCTTGACGCGAGACCGTATGACGAAGAAATTTTAGGAGACACGAAGGATGGAGCGCTTGCGGGCGTCGAGGGCACGCCGACGTTTTTTATAAACGGTCACAGGATCGAGGGATCCATTCCGGGAGAGACATTTGAGCTAATCCTAAAAGCGTTGCTTGCGTCGGAATAGCGTATGCGTCATTTTTTTTCTTTTATTTTTGCAATAGGATTTGTTTCAAGCTTTTTTTTGGGTCTTGTCCCTCCGGCATCGGCGGCAACAGAGACATGCATTTGTTACTGCGGTTCAAAAAGCGGGGCATCCCAGCCGAGAGGTTTGGAAAACGTCCCGTTCGCGACTTGCGAAAAAGCTTGCGAAGATTTGAAACTGAAAGTGGTCGCTTGCGCGGACACGGCAGAAAATCTTCCGAGTAGCAACCCACGGTGTTTTACCGAGCCGAGTGCAAGCAACAGGATGGAGAATGGGACAAAGCGTATCAGCCGCCGGAGTGTTTGAGCGGCGCGCATTATTGTTATCCGAAAGTAAAGCCTTACACGCTCGCGTATGTGATTGGCGGGAAAAAGCAAGTTTTGAATCTGGGGGATTTCCTCAACACATTTTATCAATATCTGATCATCGCCGCTTTTACGATCGCGATCGTCATGATCATTGTCGGTGGGTTTCAGTATGTTTTGAGCGCCGGAGGATTTGGGGATACGAAAAAGGCAAAAGAGAGGATCAAGAATGCGGTCATCGGATTTGCGCTTCTTTTGCTTATCGGGCTTATTTTGCAGACAGTCAATCCGCAGATTTCGAAACTCGCCCCGCTTTCGCTTCCGATGTTGAAGCGCTCGACATTTACATTCGGTTTTCCTTCCGACACACCTGGAGTCGGACAGGTATGTAACAAAGACAGCGACTGCAAATCGCCTTACAAATGTCTTGGGGCTAAGCGGGATTCAGGACTGGAGAGCGTTTTGGAAAAGACCGCATACGCTTCAACCGCCGTCGTTTCCGTTGCCTTGATTGGTGCTGGAGCAATAGCTCAAGGAATCAAGGCGACCGTCAGGTTTATCGGAAAACATTATGTGATTAGCGGGTTTGTCGGCGCCGGCGCCGCATCCTTCAATTGGACGTATGCGGGATTCTGCGGGGCCGAAGCGAACCACAATGTTTCGAATGGCGGTTTGTGCGGAGAAGATAAACACTGCGCGAGCAATAATTGTGCTTTACTTCCAGGACTCGCCATGGGGTCGGTCGGTGTATGTACGAGCGGATTAAAAGGATCTGTTTGCGCGTGCGCTCTCGACTCTGAATTGAGTGACGACACCTGCGCCTCTCTTGATTGTGAAAAGGATACGGACGGAAATCAGATGCAATGCATAGAGACTGGAATCGGTGTTATTCGTCAATGCGGTTCTACGACTGGAGCGGTTGCTTGGGGAGAGGTATGCAACGATAGCGTTCGTTGCGACGGTTCGTTTGTTTGCAAGGTCGGGCGTTGTTTGAAAAAACCGCAACAGCCAGGATCAACATGCAAAGTCGATTCGGAGTGTTTGGAGGACTCTTCGATCCCACTTCTCAATCACTGTGTCGGTCCGGACGGGATTCGATGTGACAAGGTGGACTATTGCGTCTGTCAAAACAAGCGCACGACAGGATCTCCTTGTTTCGATACAGGCCAATGCGTCGGGAGATGCAATGGCGCGGATTCCGCGAGGCACATTCCTGGAACGTGTTCATAATCTATGAAAATCTTTTTAAGCCTTTTTGTCTTCAGTCTTTTTCTTTTCCCGTCCTTTGCGTTTGCGGAAGTCGGATGCCGCTGTTTTTGCGGGACTGAACAAGGGGCTCTAACCCCGTCCGGCGGCGAGTCCGTTTCTTTTGCAAACTGCGAGACGCTTTGCGAAAAGGCGGATCAAAAAGTCGTCGTGTGCGCGACGGACCCGGCCCAGTATCCAGTCAATTTTTTCCGTTGTTTCACACGCGAGGATTGTTCGAGCCAGTGTAAGGAGCGGTCCGACCCAAGCGATCCGGACACCTGTTTTTTCGGGAGTGAACAGCCAAAGTCGTGCATTCCGGGCCAGCATTATTGCTACCGCAACGATAAGCCTTACACGCTCGCGTACGGCATTCCGACAGAAGAGGGCGTGGCCGCGCCGACCGGTCAAAAAGTCGTGAATGTCGGCGAGTATATCAATTTGGTGTATAAATTTTTGTTGTGGGGAGGCGTGATCATTGCGATTGTGATGATTATGATCGGCGGGTTCAAAATGGTTTTGAGCGCGGCGACAGACAGAGTGAAGGGCGGAAAAGAGCAGATCAGGAACGCGATTATCGGTCTTGTCATTTTGCTTGCTTCCGGATTGATTTTGCAGACGGTC
>CAZPPQ010000039.1:0-5873 GCA_964588505.1 uncultured Gammaproteobacteria bacterium
AGGATAACGGGTCGATTTTTAAGGAATTTCTTAACTCATTTTTCTACAGACTCAGCTTATAGAAAAAGACGCCGCTTTTGTCTTTCTTTCCTATAACCCATAAGCTATAACCTATAAGCTCTTGCTCTTATGGTCAAGGATTTGTCAATCATCATCGTGAGCTGGAATGTGCGCGAGTATTTGGAGGCGAATTTGACCCGCCTTTTTTCTATGCCATGCAAATACACGCGCGAGGTGTTTGTGGTTGACAACGGATCATCGGATGGCAGTGCTGTTATGGTCCGCGAGCGATTCCCGCAAGTGCGGCTGATTCAAAACGATTGGGACGCAGGATTTGCGTATCCGAACAATCAGGCTATGAGGATTGCGGATGGGCGCGTGATCGTGTTGCTGAATCCGGATATGCTGGTTGGAGAAAATGTCCTCGACCGCACCTATGAGACGCTGATGAATGATCGTTCGATCGGCGTTTTGGGTGTTTGTTTGAACGATGCCGAGGGCCGGGCGCTCAAGACCATCCGCCGGTATCCGACGTTTGGATCCCAGCTCGCGATCCTCCTCAAGCTCCAGCATTTTTTTCCAAAATTGATGAGCTGGTACGAATGGTGGGATTTTGATTATACGCGATCGCGCGATGTGGACCAGGTGCGCGGTTCGTATTTTGCGTTTCGTCGCGATACCATGGATACGGTCGGCATGCTCGATAGCGATTATCACATTTGGTTTGAAGAAGTGGATTATTGTCGCCGCGTTCGCGCCAAAGGGATGCGCGTGTTTTATCTGGCCAATGTGGCGTGCGAGGACAAGGTCGGGCGCGGCGTTTCAAAAATGAAACGCGCAGAGACCCAGGCGATTTTTACAGCGAGCATGGCGCATTATTTCCGCAAGTGGCATCCGTGGTGGCAGTATGCGGTGATTTCCGTTTTGCGGCCGTTTGCGATTTTTGCCGCACGGATCGCGGATCTTGTCGGCTATAAAACAAAATAATGTGGAAAAATTAGCCATCCAACTTTCTTGCTACAACGGGGCGCGGTATTTGCCGCATCTGTTTGCCTCTTTGATGGTGCAGACATTTACGGATTGGAAGTTTTATGTTTTTGACAATGCGTCGGATGTTGAAAACGCAAAGCTCATTCGTGAAGCCGTGGCTGTGCTCGGAGAAAAATTTGTTTGTTCGCGTGTGGAGCAGAACATTGATTTTGTTGGCGCGCACAATCTGCTGTGGCGGTTCCATTCGGCGCCGCTCGTTCAGCTTCTTAATGATGATGCGATTTTGGAGCCGGAATATTTGGAGCGATTGGTGTCGGTGATGGATCAAAATCCAAAATGTGCGTCCGCGTCCGGATTGATTTATCGCTGGGATTTCGATCGCGTGAATGAAGCTTGGGGAGGAAAGACGGATATTGTTGACAGCGCCGGGCTTGAGCGTCATAGGACATGGAAAGTGAGCGACCGGTTTGCTGGAAACCCCCTACAAGCTACAAGCTACAAGCTACCAGCTACAGAGTCCGTCTTCGGTGTCTCCGGTTGCTTGCCGATGTATCGTCGCGACGCAATCGAAAAGACATCGCCTGATCATCTGCTGTTTGATCCTATCTTCCAATCCTACAAGGAAGATGTCGAAGTTGCGTGTCGGTTGCAACGTTTCGGATATGTTTCTCTCGTAGATGACGGCGCCGTGGCGTATCATCGCCGCTCATTCGCTCCTGGAACTCGTGTTATGCAGAACTGGCGTCCGGCTTTTCATTCCTATCGCAATCATTTGTGGACGCTGTGTTATCATCTAACATGGAAGGATTTTAAGAAAAATGGATTTTGGATTTTGACGTTCGAGTTTGCGAAAAAGATATATTGGCTTTTGAAACGTCCGGCGGTTGTCGTGGAGACGTGGAAAGAGACTTGGAGGCGCCGGAAGGAGTTGCTCGCACGACGAAAATTTTATCAAAATTACAGCTTATAGGTGTTAGCTTATAGCTTATAAGAGAATAGATTTTCACACATTTATAATCTATAATCTATAACCTATAACCTATTTCCTGCGATTTTTCGCCTATGCCCGAGCGCTACGACATCGCCATCATCATGATTTCTCACGACGATTTAAGCGTCGCCTGTTTAGCATCCATTCAGCGCGCGCAGCACAAAAGTTTATTGAAGACGACTGCCGTGATCGTAGATAATGCTTCGACGAATTATTTTGCGAACGAGTTTGTGGACGAAAATTTGCCCGGCTCGATCTGTCTGCTCCGCAACACGGACGCGGGCTATGGCCGCTCGTGCAATCGCGGCGTCGTCGAAGTTGACGCGGATTTTTATTTTATCTTGAATCCGGATACAGTTTTGAATCAGGAGACGATTCTTGACGACTTGTACTTGTTCGCAAAATCTCATCCAGAGGCCGGCGTTATCGCCCCGAAAATCGTGTATCCTGATGGCAGTCTTCAAGACACATGCCGCCGGTTTCCAAAATGGCACGTGCCGATCCTTCAACGCAGCCGGCTTGGGGAAACAACGCGCGGCAAGGCGTATTTGCGTAAGTTTTTGATGCGGGATTATCCGCATGCGGAGACGCGCATGGTTGACTGGGTGCAAGGATCCGCGATGTTCATCCCATGTGATGTATTCAAGTTGCTCGGCGGGTTTGACGATCGGTTTTGGATGTATTGTGAAGACTTGGATTTGTGCAGGCGCGCGTGGGAGTTTCATCGGCCGGTGTATTATGTTCCGTCCATCATCATTGAACACGGGTACGGAAAAGCATCGGACGGACAAGGAAATATCGCGATGAAGTTTTTGAAGAATCCAATGTCGCGCGCGCATTTATGGAGCTGGGCGCTGTATTTTTGGAAATGGAGCGGGATAAAAGCTTATAGCTTATGGGAGAAGCGATTTCGTCCATTCCTATAACCTATAAGCTAACACTTATAAGCCTTCGTGTGTTTCCCAAAGTCGCTCTGATCTATCTTTCCTACAACACACCATCGTCCGAAGAGGACATCGGGCGGTGTTTTCGGTCGCTTGAGGTTGTGGATTATCCAAAGGATCGCTGGCGCATCATCATTGTAGAGAATCCGTCGAAGCACGGCGCGTCCATTCCTTTCATTCAGCGCGATTGGATGCCGAAGGCCGGCATTACATTGCCGGAGATGATGATCATCGCAAACGAAAAAGATATCGGATATGCTGGCGCGAATGTGGTCGGATGGGAGGAAGCGAAAAAATACGGTGCAGATTATCTGTATTTGTTAAATCAGGATACGGCAGTGGATTCAGGATTTTTACGCGAAGCAGTTGCTTATGCCGAAACCAATCCGAACGCGGCGCAAGTACAGTCGCGATTGATGCTCCAGCAGGCGCCGGACAAATTAAACTCCTGCGGCAACGCTCTCCAAAAGTTCGGGTTCGGGTTTGCGCGCGGAAACGGAAAGACGCTTGAAGAGGCGGCTAAAATAACAACACCTTTGTTTTACGCGAGCGGGGCTGCCGTGTTGTTGCGTATGAGCGCCTTAGAAAAGATCGGATTGTACGAGCCGGACTATTATATGTATCACGAGGACACGGATCTCTCCTGGCGCGCGAGGCTTGCGGGATATGACATCGGATACGCGGAATCCTCGGCTGTGTTTCATCATTACGAATTTTCGCGCAGCATTAAAAAGTTTTATTGGATGGAGCGCAACCGTCATTTCACGAACTTGGTGAACTATCGGTTTGCGACTTGGCTGTTGTTGTTTCCGGCCATGTTTTTTATCGAGCTCGTGATGTGGGTCTACGCCTTCAAATCCGGCTGGTGGAAGGAGAAAATCCGTTCCGGTTTGTTTTTCTTTCGTCCGGCGACATGGGCGTGGATGGTCAAGCGCAAAAAATTCGTGAACAGGTTCCGAATAAAAAAAGATCGAGAAATCATGGAGTTTATGACTTCGCGCATCGAAGATCAGGAGGTAAATTATTGGTGGATGAAGACGATCGCGCATCCGTTGCTTGACTGCTACTTTGCGTTCGTGAAAGCGATTGTAAAGTGGTAATAAAAAACCTATCGCGTTGAAAGTTTTTACTTTTTTATAGGCGTTGGAAGGCGGAAGATGTCGAGGATTCTCTTGGCTTCAGGAGTGAGATCCGGATACACATAGTCATCTTTTTCGTACGGCCAGCTGCCAAGAGCCACGACCGTGAATCCTGTTTCGAGGGAGAAGAGCGCGTGATACACACCGACCGGCACGCGCAAACGCGGCATAAAGCCGTCTTTTTTGAATGTGAAACAGGGAAGTCCGCGCGTTTCCGCGGGTGTGTCCCAGCCGATGATGACGGCGGATGTTTTTTCGTACGCCGGAGACTCCATGCGGAAATCAATCAGCAAAAAGAGAACGCTCCCGCCGTACGGTAGGAACATTTCATTTTGTTTGTGATGATAATGTCCGCCGCGCGAGCTGTGCGGTTCGGTTGTAAAGCAACTATAGATGTCGAGAACTTCCCCGCCAAACCATTTCGGATTTTTTTCTCCTCCAGAGAGCATATGCAAGACGCCGGCTGTTTCGTTTCCGAACAACGGCTGTGGTTCGATGATGCAGCCTTCGATGCCCGTCTCAATAGCTTGTAGCTTGTAGCTTGTAGCTTGTAGGGAATAATTATTCCACGAGCCTTGTCGAGGGGTGCGGTTTTCTGTTTTTACATTCAGATATTCCGCGAGTGCATCTTTCCACGGCCGCATACTTGGAAGCTTGGTGGAGCGGAGTACCGAAAACGCCGGGCGTTTGGCCGGCCGCCGCGGCTGTTCCGACGGATCGCGCGGAAGAACTGCGACATCTTTTCCTGATAGTTCGACAATCGCTTGCGCCCATTCGAGCCAACTGCATCCGCCATCGTTTGCTATGTGGTAAATACCGGGAGACAAAATCTCGCAGGTTGTAGCTTGCCCACCCGAACGACCGAACTTCCTCTCGTTCGGTCGGGCTGGTAGCTTGTAGCTTGTAGGGTTGTTGTCATTGCGAGGAGCGACTGAAGGGAGCGACGAAGCAATCTTATTTGAAAGCGGCGAAAGAATGTATTTTTCGACGTGGCGCACGAGGTCGTCAACGAATGTCGGCGCCGAGACTTCCGCGCGATTGATGGAAAACGGTTTGCCTTCGGACGCGAGTTCCAAGACAATCTCCACAAAACTTTTTTTGGATTCCGGATCCCGTCCGGGCGTGCCGTACAGGTGCGATGTGCGGATCACATACGCGCGCGGGCACGCCGCGAGCGCGCGTTGCGTGCCCGCCGCTTTCGACATCCCGTATTGGCTGATCGGGCATACGGTATCTGTTTCCAGATATCCCTCACGTTTGTTTCCATCGAATTCGTAGTCTGTAGAAAAATGGATGAACGGCATACCGAATTTGGCCGCCGCTTCTGCCAAAAATTGCGTGCCATGCGCGTTGATCAAAAAAGCTACGGCCGGATTCGTCTCGGATGCGTCCACATTGTTGTACGCCGCGCAGTTGATGATCACATCCGTCTGATGCGATTCGACATACGAAAAGATCGAGGACCGATTTAGAAGATCGAGCTCGTTGCGGGTCGGTGTCAAAAAGGAGTGATGCGGCAAGAGTCGCTCAAAGGCCGTTCCAAGTCGTCCGAGAGCGCCAACAAGAAGGATGCGCATAAGTGCGAAATACCGTAGCAAAGTTTTGCGTACCTGTCGATATTTTGAGCCATTCGAATGGCTAAAATCAGGCAAATCTGTCATGGCAATCCGCCAGAGACGGAGAAGCAATCTCATATTCCGTAAGCTCGATGAATAACAGACCTCCCTTATTCCACGAGTGAGACCATAGCCTCTTTATTCCCAGAGCCTGTCGAGGGGGCTCGGACATATTCAAAACAAAAAGCCGCTC
>CAZPPQ010000040.1:0-5646 GCA_964588505.1 uncultured Gammaproteobacteria bacterium
CGTAGCTCAATGGATAGAGCAAATCCGTCCTAAGGATGAGATGGGGGTTCGACTCCCTCCGGGGGCACCAGCACAAATGTTCAGGTTATATTGGACGTTTGTGCTGGTGCAAGAGCACATGCCCTGCGGCATGTGCGATTGGGAGTCGAACGACGGAGCGATGTTCGGCGAGCTCTGCTGGTGAGCCGAACCGCGAGGCGGCCTGCCCGCCATCCGTCCTTAGGGGTCTGTCGCCGAATGTCATTTTGGCTGCAATGTCTGAATTTCGGCTATAATCGTTTCAAAATTTTTCGGCTTATCTACTGATAAACCTCAAAATTTATTCAACGATTCTGTCTCGAAATTCAGCCATTTCGCTTCAAAAGCACATTCGGCGACAGCCCCTTAAAATGACCTTGCAACTCCGTGATTCGTTCGATCCTCTCGATATTTATTGTCAGAGCTTGTCGAGGACAGCGCCGCCTCGACTCGTCCCGCGGCCTGTTATTCATCGAGCTTGTCGAGATGCTCGCCAGGCCTTCGCTCGAAGAAACGCGCCCCTCGACAGGCTCGGGGAATAAGGGAAGTTCGGGGAATAAATGAGAAGCTTTTTCTTATTGACTGAAAGCCGTATTTCTTTTAAGGTATCTTTGAGCCTGTAGAAAAATGTTTTTTGTCATCAGACTCATCTTTCTTTTTACGCCAATCACCAGCCGTGTCTGTCGCTTTTCCTATGTTCAAACCTGAAATCCTGATCGCAAACCGATTCGCTTTTTGGAGCGGGAAGCGCGTGTTCGTGACAGGCGCCTTTGGTCTCCTCGGCTCCATGATTGTTGAACTTTTGGATCAGTTTGGCGCGACCATCGTAGTACTTCAGCGTGACTTTGTGCCGTCGAGCCGCTTGTTCGAAACCGAAGCGTTCAAAAAAGTTACGGTAGTGCGCGGGGATTTTGAGAATTATGGTTTGGTGTATCGAACGCTGAATGATTACGAAATTGATACCGTATTTCATGTCGGAGCCCAGGCCATTGCGCCCATCGCGAATCGCGCTCCGGTACCGACGCTCAAAACAAACATCATGGGCACCGTGAGCGTACTCGAAGCCGCTCGTCTTTCGCAAACCGTGAAGCGCGTACTTGTGGCCTCGTCCGATAAAGCCTATGGCGCCCAGCCCACCCTCCCATACTCCGAGGAGGCATCGTTGAATGGTCGCCATCCGTATGATGTTTCCAAATCTTGCACGGACCTCATCGCGCAGATGTATTTTTATACGTTCAAATTGCCGGTGTGCGTGACGCGTTGCGGGAATCTCTACGGCCCCGGTGATCTAAATTTCAACCGCGTGGTGCCGGAGACGATCAAGAACGCGCTCGAAGGGAGGCCCTTGCAGGTGCGTACGGACGGCACGTTCGTCCGCGATTATTTTTTTGTGAAAGATGCGGCCAATGGCTACCTCACGATTGCCGAGAATATGGACCGGCCAGATGTGGTTGGTCAACCGTTTAATCTTTCAACAGGCAACCGGTTCACCGTGCTCGACATCGCTGGCCGAGTCCTCACCGCCGTGGGCCGTCCGGACTTGATACCTGTCATTTTGAATCAAGCAAAGGCCGAAATTCACGACCAGACGCTTTCGAGCGTCAAGGCCGCGCGTCTTTTTAGCTGGTCACCGAGGTATTCTGTGGAGGAAGGCCTTGCCGAAACCGTCTCCTGGTATCGTACGTATTTCGAGAAAATTAATTCCCCGAGCCAGGCCGCGGGCCGAGTCGAGGGGCTCGTCTCTTCTCCAAGCGGCGAAGCGCTGATGTCGTAGTTGTTTATTCCCCGAGCCTGTCGAGGGGTGCATTTCTCTCGTCATTGCGAACCTATGTAAAAAGGTGGGGTGTCCGGCGGAGCCGGATCAGCCTTTGGCTGAAAGCAATCCCCTCTCTCTTCTCTTAGGGGTCTGTCGCCGAATGTCATTTTGGCTGCAATGTCTGAATTTCGCTTCAAAAGCACATTCGGCGACAAACCCCTTAGTCTTCCTGATTTCATCATGGGTTTCTTTTGTCTAAGATTATAAAGTTTATGAAAAAACATCAGCAGGCGCGTAAAAAATTGACTCGGCGAGACTATGACCGAATGTGGGGCGAGGGTGGGCCGTATTCGCAGGTTCGGTTGAGCCACGAGATCCGCGTTTTGAACGATTCCATCAGCCGTATTTTTTTGGTCGTTGAGGCCGAGATAAACCCGTTCACTTTCGAGTACGTCGAAAAACACCGCAGTCATTTTTCTCCAGACGATCCGATCCAGGGATTGCTTGATCACGCCGATGACCGCGGTTCGAAGTTCGGGTATGTCGTCTGTTTCGGGACAGTTGAATCCAAGGAAGAGGGCGCAAGCGATTTCGCGGAGGCGCGCGCGAAAGAAGCGGTCACGGAGCTCGTGCGGATGCACAAATTCGTCATGGACGCGTTTGGCTTTAAGAAGGCCGGCACAGAGTCCGTTGTATGGGAAGATGATCCGCCTCGAAGCCGGTTCGTGTGGAATCCAGCGACTGGAAAAGTCGAGGAGGTGAAGGACATATGTTGGGACGGCGAAACGACGATCGGTGTTCCTGCAGCCGTAAAAAATAACAAGGGACGGATGTTCATCGTGTTGGCGTTCGCGAAGGGATTTCTCCACGAGACGGCGGCAACGAAGGTGCTTGTCAAGAATTTGGACAAGACGTCCGCGAAATTTCGCGTCGAAATCGAGAACGCCGAGAGTTTCAGCGAGTACGCGCTTCTGACGGTTCTTGTTCCGTTCGATGTAGCTCCGGCGGATTTTATCGAGGGGACGATCGGCGCCTGCAACACCGCGTGGAAAAAGCCGATGTTCGAGGAATCTTACCTGACAACAAACGTCAAGCGTCCGACACCGGACGAAATCGCGAGGTTCTTTAAGGGGTTGAATCTCAAAGGGTGGCGGAATGGGTGATTGTTAAAAAGGTAAAATGACAAGAAAGTTTTATGTCCCAATACTACACGCCACAGCGAGAGAGAGGATTATATGAGCCGAAAGCGAAAGAGCCGTTCAAGCGAAAATATGGCAAAAAATAAGAAATTGATAGCGATTTTTGAGGAGCATCCCGTGCGGCGCGCGTGGGATGACAAGGCGGAAAAGTGGTTTTTTAGCGTTGTTGATATCATTGCGATATTGACCGAACAGGCGGATTTTCAGACAGCGAGAAAATATTGGAACAAGCTCAAGGAAAGGCTCAACAAAGAGGGAAGCGAAACGGTGACAAATTGTCACCGGTTGAAGTTGACTGCCGAGGACGGGAAACAGCGTGAAACCGACGTGGCCGATGTCGAGACAGTTTTCCGTCTTGTGCAATCCGTGCCTTCCCCAAAAGCCGAACCGTTGAAATTGTGGCTGGCCAAAGTCGGGTATGAGCGGATGCAGGAAACGGTGGATCCGGAGCTTTCCGTGAGCCGCGGCCGGAAGAATTGGCTGATGATGGGCCGGAGCCAGAAGTGGGTCGAACAAAGGATGCTCGGCATGGAGACGAGAAACAAGCTCACGGATTATTGGTCTGGCCATGGCGTTGAAAAGGGCGAGGAATTCGCGAAGCTCATGAACATCATCCACATGGAATGGAGCGGGCTTTCGGTCAAGAGCCACAAGAATTTGAAAGGCCTCAAGGCACAGAACTTGCGCGATCACATGAGCGACGCGGAATTGATTTTCACGGCGCTCGCCGAATTGTCCACGCGCCAGATCGCGGAAGTCGAAAAGGCGGATGGGTATGGATTGAATGAAGTTGCGGCGCGTAAAGGCGGAAAGATTTCCGGCAATGCGAGGAAACAACTGGAACGGCAGACAGGCAAGAAGGTAGTGAGCGGCGGAAATTATCTGAAGCCGGGCGGCAAAACAAGAAGATTGTCTAAATAAGGAGAAAACTCTATGTCCCAATACTACACGCCACAGCGAGAGAGAGGATTGTATGAGCCGAAAGCGAAAGAGCCGTTCAAGATTTCACGATCCAAAATAGATTTGTTTTTGCAATGCCCGCGGTGTTTTTATCTCGACCGTCGGCTCGGGGTCGGGAGGCCGCCAGGGTTTCCGTTCAATCTCAACTCGGCAGTGGACGCGCTGCTCAAAAAGGAATTCGATATCTACCGAGCAAAAGGGGCAACGCATCCGCTCATTGAAAAGTACGGCGTGAACGCGCGACCCATCCCGCACAAAGATCTAGATTCATGGCGTGAAAATTTTGTTGGCGTGCAATTCCTTCACAAAAAGACAGGCCTGCTCATCACGGGCGCGATCGATGACCTGTGGATCACAACGCCGGCAACCCCACCTCAACCTCCCCTTGGAAAGGGGAGGACACCGAAGGTACACGAGCCGGAATACGTGGTGGTGGATTACAAGGCCACGGCCAAGGCCGGGGAGATCACCGAGCTCGACAAGGAATGGCAGATCGGCTACAAGCGGCAGATGGAAGTGTACCAGTGGCTTTTGCGACAAAATAATCTTCATGTTTCGGACATTGGATATTTTGTGTATTGCAATGGTCAGACCGACCGCAAGGCGTTTGACGCCAAACTCGAGTTCAATGTAACGCTGATTCCGTACGAAGGCGACGACACATGGGTCGAACCGACCATTCTCGACTTGCATTCGTGTCTTCATCAAAAAATGATCCCGGAGGCCGCGCCAGACTGCGACTATTGTCGGTATATCGAGGCAGTGAATGGAAAGAAATAACGAGTTAATCGCATTTCAAAATCCTTTCTCTTACCACGTCTTCCATTTTGCCTCGCCCGCATTCCATTGTTGATTCAGCTCTTCCATATCCTGATATGTGTCCATACAACACCATACGCCGTCGTGCGCGTATAGCGCGAGCTTGCCGTCGGCCGCCGCCTCGATGATGGCATCTTCGATCATCTGACCTTTCTTAAGGTACGGCAGAAACGAGGCGTTAAACACCATAAATCCGCCGTTCGTATACTCCTGAAGTTTCGGATATTGTTTGAATTCGGTAATCACATCGTCATCCGTTTTAATCAATCCGTATTTTGATCGAGGATGTATGCCCGTGATCGTGCCTGCCACACCGCGCGCCATCTCTTTCGCGTTGTGAAATGCGTGCAGGGCGCGAACATCAACATCGCTTACTCCATCGCCGTATGTGACCATAAATTGATTCGTGGGGATGTATTTCAAGACCTTGATGAGGCGCTCGCCGGTCAGCGTATTCTCGCCCGTGTCCGCGAATGTGATTTTGAAGTCGTCGTTATTTTGCGCCTGTATCGAGAGCGCGTTGCTTTGCGTGTCGAGATGAAAATCATTACTGAAGGCGCGGTGGTTCAAAAAGTAATCCTTAATCATCTCGCCTTTGTAGCCCAAGCACAGGATAAAGTGATTGTATCCATAACACGCATAGCCTTTCATAATGTGCCAGAGAATCGGTTTTCCACCGATTGTTACCATCGGCTTTGGCCGAAACTCGGTTTCCTCCTTCAAACGCGAACCTTTTCCTCCGCACAGAATGACGACAGGAATCGGTTGACTTTGGCTGGGGATTTGCATAGGATGGCGAGGATTTGAGAAGTTGCAGGTTATAGGTGATAGCTTATAGCTTGAGTCAGTAGAATAATATCGCCCTTTCAAAAAGCCGTTCGTAGGATTTTCGGC
>CAZPPQ010000041.1:0-5604 GCA_964588505.1 uncultured Gammaproteobacteria bacterium
TATTTTTGATGTAATCGGCATGCCCCGGACAATCAACGTGCGCATAGTGGCGCTTGTTGGATTCGTATTCACAGTGAGCCGTGGCAATCGTAATGCCGCGTGCTTTTGATTCCGGCGCCTTATCTAAATCTTCCACGCCCTTTTTCTGGGCGATCATCCCTTTGGCATTTAATACGGCCAAAATTGCGGCTGTGAGTGTCGTCTTTCCATGGTCCACGTGACCGATGGTGCCGACGTTGACGTGCGGTTTTGTCCGCTGAAAGACCTCTGCCATAAAACGTAGATTATTTTGCTAAGTTAAGACTTGATGATTAATTTGGGAAGATGTTGCGAAGTATAACAAAACCCCTTTTTCTTTGCAAGCCCCGATTTCCACAGGACATATTTGCTATTCAATCGGCTCAAGATAAAACTGATCCTCGTTGTATAAATCCGCAGAAATTGGCGGAATTTCTAGTTTTTGGGCTTGTTCTGAAATTGGGATTTCCGGAGCCATCGCTGTTTTAGGCAAAGAGGACTCTGGCAAAACGTGATTTCCGCGTAAATATGCCTCGTATTGCCTAGCCATCAACTCTTGCTCCTCTTTCCCCAAGTCTTCCACATCCCATGTTTCTGTCTCTATTCCGGCAGATGGCATGGCATCCCAGATGTCCTTTGGAGGTGAATGGGGCCTATCTGACCTATGGGACCTATCGGATTGAAGAAGCGCTTCATATTGATCCACGCCCATCAACACAAACACCTCATCTCCTTCGGGATCCGTAACCACGAGGCGATCGCCTGTTTTTCGGACCAAATTCATGAGACGACGAAGGGCTGGATTCATAAAAAGACATTATTCATAGGCATCTTAGCGGACAAGACGGAGTTGTCAAGAAAAAACCGCCGCGCACGCCTTGTGAGGCATGAACGGCGGAAGTGGTCAGGAACGACGGACTGGCACCGGTATGTAGCGCCGACGCAAGACTGGTGTGAGTGTGAGGTAGTCTGCGAGGCCGATGAAACCGGCGACGATGGCGAAGATCCCTGGAGTTCCCCATGTGAAGAAACCGATGGCCGCGCCAGCCGCGGCGTACGTTCCGCAGATGCGCCTGGCATCGGTGTGGATCTCGAGGAAGAAACGCCAGAAGAAGCGCGGGATGAATTTCCCAAAAGCCACGAGGCCACCCGGCACCTTGCAGGTAAACGCGAGAAGACCGAACACTGTTGCGGCGATGACCTTCCACATCCAACGCGCGACGCAAGAAACGGCGCGAGGTATGATGTGGAAAATCATCTGCGAAGGATACAGCGCGCGGGCGGAAGAACGTATGGAAATGATCTCTTTCAGACTGCTCCGTCTGCTCACATGTGACGGACCTGGATAATGTAGTCCAAAGCTGTAGTTGAGGGGGAAGAACAAACAAACGACAACGACAATACCGACCAATGAAGTGCCGAAAACTGCAATCGTATTTTTTTCAACTCCTTGAATATCTCTGTAACCAAAACCCCACAACAGCAAGTTGAAAGCGAAAAACCCCATGGCAATCCAGAAACTCATGAGCCCAAAATAGACAAACAACCAAAATCCTTTTGCCAAGTAAATCTTGTCCAGCTTCCAGCCGCACGCCGCGCGGTAAGCCGCGGGCACAGCCGCCACGACCTTGCGCCAGTCGTAGATGAAGTACCCAATAACACCACCGAGAGCGATGCCGAGTGCAGCCCAGCCGAACGAATTGGAGTGCGAGTGTGCAACCGTGGCGCCGATAAACGCGCCAAGCACAATCGAACAAAAGACTTCGAATCCTCTGTTCTTCACAGTATTCTCCTTTTCTGGCACGACCGAAGTCGTGCGTAATGAAAAGAGCCTTTTTGAGGTCAACCCTCCGCATAAATCTAGCGGATTTGACGTACTCTGTCAATCCCATGCTGGCATCGCGCGGCTTGCCGCGCGAGAAAATTTGTGCTGAAATGCGCGCGCCACATCCAGTGGCAAGCTTGGCGCGGGGTCCGCGATGACCAGAGAAACCCTTTGACATCGAGCACGTCCCGTAGGCCAAGATGGAGAACACCATGTCGAAAGACACAGCAATGGCACAGTTCCTTACATTTCTAGGAAAACATCTACCAGGATTGAGCCCGCAGGATCTTGACCGGATGCAGAAGGCGGCCATTGGTCATCCGACTGCGCTTCCGGATCCGATCATCGCGCGCGTGCGCGTGCCGTGCATAGACGTTCCGTGCGTCTCATTCCATTCTCTGTTCGACATGGCATTTGTCGGAACCGTTTCCCGACCGGAAATCGCGAGCGACCCAAAGACGTACGGCTTCTTTGAACATCTTAAAATGTATAACAGAGCTGGACACGTCATCTGGAATGATGCGCATGTTCTCGCTTTCTGCAGACCCAATGGCTCGGACGGACTCGCCTATGCAATAATAGGTTGCAATAATTGGATCAGTTTAAAGTGGGGAGAATTTTCCGGCATCGTGATGGATCGGCAGCCCAACACAAACCAAAACGAAACATTCAAGGCCGGCGCAAAAAATCAGACTCTCCTATGCCAGTTCCACAAGTCCAAAAACCGCAAACAATTCGCGTGGTTCAACCGGGCCACAGGCTGTGGCGGTACAAGTATCCTTAGCGAAAACGAGGAGGACGGCGCAAAGACAATTCATCTCGACTGGTCAAAAGGCCTGCCCCTGATGAATATGATGAGGGGTTGGATTGATAGACACGATGCTGACATTGTCGAAGGCCACGTGTGGATGCGTGAGCGACGGGATGATGAGGAAAAGCCCTGGCGCCTGCGCGTGGACAACTGGGTATCGCCGTGGTTCGGGTGGGTCCAGATCGCCAAGTCGAGCGTTGACGGTTCCAATGGATCGATCCGTTTTCTCGCCCGCGAAAAAATGAAGACGGCTATAGACGACGAAGGAACCTTTTTCCTCGGAACTGTCTTTTCCGACCGGCTTGATCAGGTGGCAAAAGACCGGACAATGACTTTCTGTCAAGAATATGGTGGACGATTCTTCTTCATACATACGACGCCGGGATACTCCGTGACGACCTTGATGGACGCGGAAACCGGCTGGCGCGTACGCATGCCAACTGGTATAGAACACCTCTCGATCTTTCCACTCGGATCTCAACGACTCGCAATTGTTCACGCACACTACAGTCAGACTAAAATCGAGAGACCGTGGGAGATTTTTTTCTGCCGAATCGGCGAAGAAACAGAAATGAGGCCGGAGCGCTACGAAGCGAGCGTTCAGGGTGTCTACAATCGCATTGAAAACGCCCGGCTCATCGGCAAGCGCGTGGTCCTGTATGTCATAACCCCGCGCGGAGAAGGCATCCTGATTCACGGCCGGCCGCACAACGAAGTCATCCCGCTCTTCGGACCGTTCGAACGGCTCACGGCCGTGAAGACTGGCAATCCGGAAAAGCCGGACGAGGAAGTCATCCTCTCCTGGCAGTTCGGAGACGGGGTACTCTCCATTCTCCAGTACGGCGAACCGGCGTAGCCGAAACTTCGACATCCTCCCGCACGCTGCGAGAGGATGTTTTTTGTTGAAATATGCTGACGAGAACGGCGGTCGTTTCGTCATTGCGAGAAGCGAGCCGGAGGTGAGCGACGAAGCAATCTCACAGTGGGATTGCTTCGCCCGCCCTGATGGGCAGGGGCTCGCAATGACGGACAAATAAAGATGAGAACAAAAAAGTGACCTGAAGAAGGTCACTTAACGACGGAAATCAGCTGGCGCGGGCGATCTGCCTGCGCGCCACACTCGCAAGATATTCTGACATCTTCCATTCTTGAGGACACTGCTCTACGAGACGAAGGCAAGGGTGGTCCGGAAATCGCTCCCGAAAGTAAGCCACATAGCTCATGCCCCCGTCCGCTAGTGCAAGCACTTTTTCCCAATATCCGCGCACATCTTTCAAATATTCTTGGATATCGTATGCGCGCGAACCGGCATCATAGATCGTGCAACGTTCCAAAGGAAAACTCGGTGCTTCGTTTTGAGATGCGATGAACTCCGGCGCAAGGACGGCCGGATGGCGCAACAAATCTGTACCCGGAATGGCGATGCAGAGAGAGTGCCCTTCCTCTGGCACGCCGAAGATGCCTTCCACGTAGATGACGCGCGCGCCGAGATAGCGGTCAGAAAACGCCTCGCGACAACGAGCATCAACTTCGGCTATGATCTGTTCCGCTCGAGCTCCGCCGATCGTGATGAATGTGATGCGCCGGATCGGCTTATTCGCGTCGCGGCTCATATCAACGAGCTTTCGCAACGAATGCCCGAGACTCACTCCTGTTGCCACAACATCCGCGATAATCCAATCCGTGGCGCTTGTCAGATTGATCTTCTTATATCCGTCTTCTGTGACACACCAGCCACCTTTCTTGCTGTAAGCGCGTTGCGAAGAAACAAAAGCTCCGCTATGCCGCTTCCAGCCAAAGGCCGTTCCGAGCGCTTCGCGCAGGCCAAAATTGAGACCGCCGCGCAGAATGTGCAGGACCGACGTGTTGCTTTCCGTACCGAAATATTTGCTTCCGAGGTTCGCGAACAGGCGCGTCATCGCTTGACGCAATGTGACAGTGTACTCGGTGCCAAGAATGAACGGATTATTGCAAATCGCCCTTGTCTCTGGCGTAGTCAAAAGAAGACGCTCTACCTGTCCGAGCGGATCCATTGAATAGATTCGGCCATCCATCATGGAAAGCATGGGACGCATTGCTGTTTCCTCCTTTTTGGGTTTTGAGATAAAAAGAACTCGGACGAATAGTAAACTCTTAGGGTTATTTACGCAAATTGACGTATGAGATTCCTCATCGTGCAGAATTTTTTTCGACCGAAACGCCGGCGTGAAGCCGTCCATCACTTTGTGAAATGTCGCGAATAATTTTCCCGCTTCGCGCGCCAACTCCGGCCGCGACGCGCGCACGAAAGTTTTTCCAGAAAGATGTGTCTGCGCGCGCCACCGATTCCCTTCCAAATCCTCGACCAGCACGTGGCCGTCGCGGGTGACCACGCATTGCGGAGCCAAAAAATCCCGCTCATGCAAAAACCGCGTGACGCGCAAAAAATCCTGCGCGATTTCGTCGGTCGCGATCGCTGGATGCATGCGCTGAATGATATACTTCCCTTGATCCGTGCGAATGAAAAACGTCGCGTGCATCAGACCGATTGAAATCGGCCTGATTTCCTGGACATACCCGATCGGAAACGCCTCGATCACCTCGTTCGGAATCGTCATATTTATGAATAGTACCATACTCTTTCTCTCGTTAATTTCTTTCCTTTGTGTTGTTTTTGTCTTATATGTTATCGTCTGGGGGGCCTCTCAAATCATCGGCTTCATTTTTGGAGCTCCGTATGTCCCGACCAGACGCAAGACAGTTCTTGTCATGATCACGCTCGCGAATATTATGCCGAATGATGTTGCTATGGATCTTGGATCCGGAGACGGGCGCTTAACAATCGCGGCCGCCGAGGCCGGGGCGCGGCGCGCGCTCGGATTCGAAATCCAGCCTCTGCTCACGTGGTACGCGCGCGCCGCCGCAAAATGGAAAGGCCTCGGCGGCCGCACTGTATTTATCAACAAATCAT
>CAZPPQ010000042.1:0-5156 GCA_964588505.1 uncultured Gammaproteobacteria bacterium
CACGCGCCATGGGGCGAGCTCGCTAATGTGCACCAACCCCTCTTGTTTCGGAAGAATTTCCACAAATGCGCCGAAATCCATGATTCTCGTGACTTTTCCGATAAAAATTTCTCCCGCGACGACCGTGCGAGTGAGATTTCGAACCCATTCCTCGGCCTTTTTGCCTGCTTCGGCGTTTGTCGAGGTGATCATCACGAGCCCATCATCTTCAATGTCAATGGATTGCACGCCGGTTGTATCAATGATTTCATTGATAATTTTTCCGCCCGGGCCGATAACATCTCCAATTTTTTCCGGATCAATATGGATGGTAATGATGCGCGGGGCAAAAGGAGAGAGATCCATGCGCGGAGCCGCAATGGCGCCGGCCATGACTTTTAGAATTTCTTTCCGCGCAATCGCCGCTTGATTAATAGTTTCAATAACCATTTCACGCGTAAGGCCGGATGTTTTGGTATCCATCTGAATAGCTGTGATTCCGGATTCTGTTCCGGCGACTTTAAAATCCATTCCGCCTTTTCCATCTTCTAAATCCTGAAGGTCTGTGAATACTTTCCATCTGCCGTTCGTGTCAGTGGCAATACCCATAGCAATTCCGGCAACCGGCGCTTTGATCGGAACACCGGCATCCATCAAAGCAAGAGAAGATCCGCAGGTGGATCCCATGGAACTTGAACCGTTGGAAGTGAGGACTTCGGAAACGACTTGGATCGTGTAAGGGAAAGTTTCTTTTTCTGGAAGAACAGGGATGATTGCTTTTTCCGCAAGCGCTCCGTGCCCGATTTCCCGCCGGCCCGGGCCACGCATCGGCTTTACTTCGCCAACGCAGTATGGAGGAAAGTTATAGTGATGGAAGTAGCGTTTTTTCCCGACAATCTCCATACTGTCCAACTCCTGTGCATCTCCAGGAGCGCCGAGAGTTACAACCGAGAGCACCTGCGTATCGCCGCGCTTAAAATGACCACTGCCGTGGGCGCGCGGAAGTGCGCCGACCTCGGAAAAGAGTGGGCGAATTTGTGAAATAGAGCGCCCGTCAACACGCTTCTCTTCGTCCAAAATCAAACGGGAAATTTCTTCTTCAAGAACGTCAACGATTATCTCTGTTCCAAAATGGATATCCTCCTCGGAGATTCCTTGTTCCGAAAGGAAAGTTTTTAATCTTTGTTTCAGTTCGGTTTTCTGGCTCGCGCGCTCGACTTTCGAAGCGACTGGCACGCGGAAAAATAATTCTTGCACTTGTTTTATGATGAATGGGTGCGCGACGGCTTGCACAGAGATTCGCTTTTCGAGCAGAGCCTTTTCCTCTTCGGTTTTTGGAGTGAAAAGGTCGCGCTTTTTCTTTCCGACTTCTTTTCGGATTTTTTCAATCAGCTCGATTGGATATTTGAGATGCTTTTGGCCGAACCAAAATGCTTCCAAGATTGTTTCTTCTGGCACTTGCTTTGCGCCGGCCTCAACCATCAGAATTTTGTCTTTTGTTCCTGCAAAAGCGAGATCCAGAGCAGATTTTTCGCGGGCCGAATAAGATGGGTTTAAGACCCATTCCCCATCAATTTGTCCGATACGGATGTCCGCGATCGGCCCGTCCCACGGGATTTCGCTGATATGCAGAGCGCAACTCGCGGCAATGAGGCCGAGGATGTCTGGGTCGTTTTCTCCGTCGAATGACAAACATGTGACAACCACTTGGACTTCGTTTCTCACACGTTGATCAAACAACGGGCGGATGGCGCGGTCAATAAACCGGCCCGTAAGGACGGCTTCATCCGTCGGACGGCCTTCTTTTTTGACAAACCTGCTCCCTTTGATACGTCCTGCCGCGTAAAGACGCTCCTCGTATTCAACAAGCAATGGAAAAAAATCCAATCCCTCGCGAACGGTTTCGCTCATAACTGCCGTGGCAAGAACGATTGTGTTTCCATATTGTACGGTGCAGGAGCCGTTTGCTTGTGTCGCGTACTTTCCGGTTTCAATTACGAGTTTTTTTCCTCCCCATTCAACCTCGAAGGTCTTGACATCTGACATAAAATAGAATTTTTTGTGCGCAGGAGGTCCGAGGTTCGCGGAAATGAGTGATGATGTCACATCTCTCGCTTCAGTGAGCCCATGACTTCTGCGCAGAGTTAATAATTTTTTTTGGAGATCCCATTAAAACGATTCATCCGAATCAATCTGATCTTCCGAATTTGATTTTGCGATGAGTTTGTCCGTTTTTGACGTCGGAATAAGATACCGCCGCGGAAAATCCGACAGATTGATGTATCCGTCAACAACATCGAGGAGTTTTGAGGAAGTCGTTTCACGAAAGGCCATCACTTGCACGATGCGGCCGCGGCTTTTTGCATATTCGACGAGCGGCACAAAATCTCCGTCGCCGGAGACCAGAACAACAACATCAAGCATATCTATCATACGGACGACGTCCATAGTGAGCCCGACATCCCAATCGGCCTTTTTTTGTCCGGAGAAGTATTCCATCAGATTTTTTTCGCGCAGTTCAATCCCCAGTTTTTCCAATGCCCCGAAAAACGGCTGTTCTTCGGCAGTTTTTGTGCGCACGACATAGGCAATGGCACGGATGAGTTTTCCGTTTTGTTTTGCGTCTTCGACAATGTTTCCAAAGTGTACTTTACACCCGTGGACATGCCGCGCGCTGTAATACATGTTTTGTGTGTCTATGAAAACGCCGACGCGCTGGTCCGGATGACGAAACATAATGTGAAAAAAATAAATGAGTTTGAAATACCCCCGCCGAAAAAGCGGGGGCGGTCTTGTTTAAGCCAAATTGAGGGCCTCGGTGAGCTGTTTGTGCGCTTTTATGTCCTCGCGTTCGAGATATTTGAGAAGACGGCGTCGCTCTCCGACTTTCTTGATCAGTCCGCGGCGACTGGAGAAATCTTTTTTATGAGTTTTCAAGTGCTCGGTCAGGTCTTTGATTTCGGCTGTGAGAATGGCGACCTGGACCTGTGGGGATCCGGTATCCGTACCGTGGGTCCGAAACTTTTGAATAATCCGCTCTTTGGACTTTGAGTCTAACATAATCAGTTTCTGTTATGCGAGAATCCGAGGGACTGGATGACCAATCCGAGTCTCCCAGGTTCACATCAGGAATAATGACAAAAGAATAGAATTTTCAGGCCCGATTGTCAAGTTTTTCTCTTTTATTTCGCCAAAGCGGCATCTATTGTCTGTTTTACGACCGAATACGGCTGGGCACCGCGAATCGGAGTGACAGAGCCGTCTTTTGCGATAATGAACGGGGCCGGAGTGCCGCTCACCCCTGCTTGTCCGCCTCCATCCGCTTGCGCGCGGATGAGCGGAAGGTACTTATCGGAATCAAGACAAGATTGAAATTTTACAAGATCGAGTTTGAGGTTCCCTGCCAGTTTTTTTATGAAGTCCGCAGAGAGAGAGCTTTGATCCGCGAACACACCGTCAATGAATTCCCAGAATTTTCCTTGCTCGCTTGCACATTCTGATGCCTCGGCAGCAGGTTCGGCTTGCGGGTGGAATGAGAGAGGATAATGGCGTACCACGAACCGCACTTTGTTTTTATACTCCGTAACCGCCTGCTTGAAGGTTGGATGAAAATTCGCGCAGTAAGGGCATTCCAAATCCGTGTAGAGGATCATAGTAACCCCTGCATTTTTGTTTCCGGATATATGCTCATTTACAGCAACAGCCGGAAGCGACGATGGTTCCGTTTCCGGAGCATCGGTTGTGTCTGTCGGCAGTGTATCGTCTACAGCAACAACCGCTTCGTTCGAAGGAGTCTGTGCAAGAGAGATCCCGGTGCATTTTCCGGAGAGCAAACAGCCGCCCAAGATAACGAAACCGATGGTTCCTATGGAAAGGACAGTCAGGACGATTCCGGCCGTGAAAGCGAGACGAGACGGAAGAGACTCAAGGACAGAACGGAATGATGATGGTTGTGTATCCATAGCTTTTCATTAAAGGCTGAATTGTTTTGGTATCCTATCACAAGGGTTTTTGTTTGCCAACATGTTTTCACACCCCGGGTGACAGAGGATGCGGTGTGTCGTATAATGTTTTGACTATGGCGGCAGGGATTCAAAAACAGATAACAGATTTTTTAGAGTATCTCGAGGTGGAGCGCGGACGTTCGACGCGAACGATCCGTAATTATGATTTTTATCTTCGGCGGTTCGCGACTTGGGCAAAAAATCCGGCGCCATCTGTCATCTCACGAGATCTCGTGCATCGGTATCGCCTCTGGCTCAACCGTTCTTTAACCGGCCGACACGAGGCAACCATGAAAAAGAGCACGCAGAATTATCATCTCATCGCGCTCCGATCATTTTTGAAGTATCTTTCGAGATATGATATCGCTTCCCTTCCTCCAGAACAGATCGAACTTTCAAAACAGGCAATACGTTCCGTTGAATTTTTGGAAGCGGACGAACTTGATCGCCTTTTAGCCATGCCGTCAAAGTCGAGTTCAGGGCTTGTGGCCTTGAGAGATCGGGCTATTTTGGAGTTGTTATTTTCGACAGGTCTGCGTGTTTCCGAGCTTTCAGTTTTGAAGATTGAACAAGTGAATCTGAATCGCGACGAATTTTCCGTGCGCGGAAAAGGTGATAAACCGCGTGTTGTTTTTTTATCAGATCAGGCACGGGACGCATCGAAGCGTTATTTGGATAAACGCCGAGATTTGTCGCCATTTTTGTTTGTTTTGCATGATCGGGCCAAAAAAGGACGCGAAGAGTCCGGCCCGCTCACACCAAGATCAATCGAGCGGTTGGTCGCGCGGTATGCGGTTGAGGCCGGCATTACGAAGCGTATTACTCCCCATACTATGCGGCACACATTTGCAACGGATTTGTTGAGATCAGGGGCGGATATTCGGTCGGTTCAGTCGCTTCTCGGCCACGCATCAATCACCACGACCCAGATTTATACGCATGTTACCAATCGTCAGTTGAAAGAGGTGCACCAGAAGTTTCATGGACAAAGGCAAAAAAGGAAAAAAGAGGATTGACGAAATGAAAAAAATATGAAAGAATCTCCTCTTTAATGCCCCGGTAGCTCAACTGGATAGAGCAAGTGCGTTCTAAGCACAAGGTTGGGGGTCCGACTCCCTCCCGGGGCACCATCAAAAATACTCGGTCAAAACCGAGTATTTTTGATGGTGCCTC
>CAZPPQ010000043.1:0-4800 GCA_964588505.1 uncultured Gammaproteobacteria bacterium
TGGACGGCGAGATTGCGGATTGCCGGCGACATCGGTAGAATAGCCCTGCTATGCCGTTTGAGGTCGCGCTGCAGCAATTTTCCGGGCCGCTTCAATTGCTCTTGGAATTGATCGAGGCCGAGAAATTGCCGATTACGGAAATTTCGCTTGCGCATGTTACGGACGCGTACCTTCAGCATTTGCGCGCGTGCGAAGTTCCAACCGAAGAATTGGCAGATTTTTTAGTGGTTGCGACTCGGCTTTTGTACATCAAGTCGCGGACCATCCTCCCACTTTTGCCCCAGGAAGATGAGGAAGCGTCGGATTTGTCAGCCCAGCTACGGATGTATCAAGTGTTCGTGGATGCGTCCAAGCATATTGAACAATTGTTTTTGAGTTCGGCTCACATGTTTGAGCGCGGACGCGTCGTCGTCGAACATACGGCGACATTCATTCCTCCGACGGATGTGCATATCGAGCTTTTGCGTGAAACTTTTTTGTCCATACTGAAGCGTCTCGAACCGTTTTTTGCTTTAAGGCAATCCTCGCTCGAGCGGGTCATTTCCGTACAGCAACGAATGGAAGAAATTCGTAAAACAATCCTCGAACGGTCTCGGCTTACGTTTTATGATATGGTGCAGGGAGCGCGGTCAAAAGTGGATGTGGTCGTTAGCTTTCTCGCGCTTCTTGAACTCGTCAAACAGCGCGCGGTCGCTGTTGTTCAAGACGACGCGTTTCAGGATATTGTGATAAGACATCGAGAAAAAATATGATCATCACAACGATTGAATCCATTTTGTTCGCATCAGGCAAACCCGTGGCAATTTCGGTTCTCAAAAAAACGCTCGGCGTTTCGGACGAAGTCCTGTCCGAGGTTGTTTTTGATCTTAAATCCAGATTCAACGCGAACGCCTCCGGCATTCATCTTATTGAATCGGACGGTAAATTGCAGTTTGTCACGAATCCGGCGCACGCAGAGATTGTTAAGAATTTTTTGAATCAGGAAGTGATTGGGGAATTGACGCGGCCGTCGCTCGAGACGCTTACGATTATTGCGTACCGCGGGCCGATCACAAAGCCGGAAATTGAGCAGATTCGCGGCGTAAATTGCAGTTTGATTTTGCGCAATTTGCTTATGCGCGGACTTGTGGAAGAAACCGAAGACGCCGGGCGACTTCAGCCCGTGTACTCGGTTTCCGCGGATTTTTTGCGCCATCTCTGTATTCATTCCGTTTCCGAACTGCCGGATTACGCCGCTCTTCACGGAGATGAAAAAATCTCCCAATTGCTTCGAGAATTGTCTGAAAAATCTCATGAGGTATGATATTGACTCTTCTTACCCATCTCATATTTTCTCTCGGCTTTTTGCCATTGTTTCCCTATGAAATGGGATCGGTTGAGCGTCGGGCGCTTAAGGAGAAAGAGGCTGCTGTCATTGATTTTCAGGGCGCGTTTTCTTTGTGGCGCAGAGGCGCGGAGCCAATCGGGCAGACGGGAAATTTCAAAGAGCCGGTCAAAGCGGATATGACAAGCGCCGGAGTCGTTACGTCCGCCGTGAGCGCCATTGTTGTAGATCGTGTTTCCGGAGCCGTTTTGTTTGAAAAGAACAGTGAAACGTCCCGATCGATCGGTAGCATCACGAAACTGATGACCGCTTATGTATTTTTGGAAACAAAACCGGATCTTTCCTCGCCCGCATTTTTGATCGCGGAAGATGTCCGGCTTGGTGGAGCCCAGCATATGCGGATTGATGATCCGCTAACCGTGCGGGATTTATTTTTGGCGAGTTTGGTCGGATCGGATAATACAGCGACGGCCGCGCTCGTTCGTCTCTCCGGCATGCCAATGGGAGATTTCGTGGCGCGTATGAACGAATTGGCGGCCGAGTTCGGATTGTGGGGAACCATGTTCGTGGATCCGGCCGGGCTTTCGGTAGAGAACCGCTCGATTGCTCCTGATGTGGCGCGTTTGCTTGATCGCGTGTTGGAGAATGAGGAAATTCGTTCGGCAACGGAATTGCAGGAAGTCAGCATCATCAGCGGATCCGGACGCACGTACCGTGTTGAAAGCACAAACGAATTGCTTTTGGGATTTTTGAACAAGCCGCCGTACAAGATCGTTGGCGGGAAAACCGGATTTCTTCCGGAGGCCGGATATTGTTTCGGCGCTGTCGTGTCTCGCGAAGGGGCCGGGGAAATTTTAGTGGTTGTGCTAGGCTCCGAGTCGAAATACGGGCGGTTTCAGGATGCCAAAGCGCTCGCCGCATGGGCGTTTAAAGCGTATCGTTGGCCATAAATATGTCTTGGCTCCTCTCGGCCCTTACGGGTCTTCCGAATGAATTTGTGACCATTCTGATTGCCGCTGTTCCGATCGCAGAGGTGCGCGTTTCGGTTCCTATTGCGGTAACATTGTTTCACCAACATCCGGCGCTGGCGTTTTTTCTTTCATGGATCGGAAATCTTCTTCCCATCTTTTTCGTTTTCGTTTTTCTTCCCCCCATCATTAAATTAGCCGAGGTGCATTGGCCGTGGCTTCATCGCATCATAGAACGATATTTTTCCGGCCTTCGGGAGAAGAACACCGTGTCCGTTGATCGGTACGGAGCGCTCGCGCTCGGGGTATTTGTCGCCATCCCATTGCCTGGTACGGGGACATGGGTTGCGACGGTCCTCGCCGTGCTATTTGGTCTTAGGCCTTCGCGCGCCATTCCTTTTATGGCCATCGGATCCGCGATTGCAACACTCGTGATGTTGCTTGCAACAGAAGGGTTGCTTGGAGCGTTCAGATTTTTTTTCTGACATGAAAATTGCGATTGATGCCACGACGATTTGCGACGCCTCCGGAGGAGAAGGCGCAGGGATTGAGTGCTACACATGGTCGCTTGTTTTTTCTTTAATCAGAGAATTTCCGTCGCACAGATTTTTGATATTCGTTCCGGCCGCGTTTCCATCTGACAGAGAGGATATTCTTGTCGGCCCGCGCGGGTATGTCCGCATTTTTCGTCAGCCGTCGCGCGGCATCCCGTTTCTTTTTCGTCATCTCTTGTTTCCGCTTGCCGCCTATTTGTGGCGCGCGAAAGTTCTCTTGCTTCCGGCGACTCACGGGCCGATTTTTTGGAAAGGGAAGAGCGTTTCCGTTATTCACGACGTTGCCATTTACGAGCATCCCGAATGGTTTCCGACTTCTTCGGTTGAGCATCTCACGACCAGATGGATTGTTCCGCGTGTTTTGTCGCGCGCGGCGCATTTGATTGTTGTTTCGGAAGCTACGAAACAGGCGGTCTCGCGCGTTTTTCCATTTTTGCGTGCGCCGATATCCGTTGTCAGGCAGGGAGTTTCGGATGAATTTCCACAGCATCCGATTTCCCATGTGGAGGAATTCGTCCTGTTTCTCGGAACGATCGAGCCGAGGAAAAATATCGAGACGGTTTGCCGCGTATTCAGCCGGTTTCTGGAGATCCATCCGGAAAAAGCGCGCGGGCTGAAATTAATGATCGCCGGATCGGAAGGTTGGAAAATGGAAAAAATTCACGAAGCGATCGCGTGCGTGAATCAGCGATGGCGAGAAGCGGCAGGAGAGGATGTCGTCCGCGTCGTCGGTCCGGTTTCCGAGCGGGAAAAATGGTTTTTGTATCACAACGCGCAGACGTTTCTGTTTCCGTCGCTTGAGGAAGGATTCGGGAGGCCTGCGCTCGAGGCCATGGCCGCGGGCGCGCCGGTCGTGTGTTCGAATGCCGGCGCGCTTCCGGAAGTCGTCGGCGACGCGGCTCTGGTTGCGGATCCGCTGGATGTGGAGGCGCTCACCCTTTTACTTTCCCAATGTCTCTTGATGCCTGAAGTCGCGGAAAAATTGCGCGCGGCCGGAAAAGAGCGCGCGAAACAGTTTTCGTGGGACGCGGTCGCGCGGCAAGTCGGAAAAATTTTAGAGTCTGTCGTGGAAAAATAAAATCTTTCTTTTTATTACATAAGGGGGCTTCCAGCCCCCTTATCAAACCCCCGGCCATATTTTCTTTGATGCAAAGAAAATATGGAATATGGGGCCGCGGATGAGAGGGATGAGTTTGTTTACAACTTCGTCTGCAAATACGCGATCAGCACCGCTTGCGCCAGAATCGCGTAGTAAAGCGGAACATCGCCTTTTCGTTTGAGAAAAAAATCATGAAAGGTGAAATGAAGAGTGTTAAACCATTTAAGAAGTGGAGTTTTCGAAAGCTCATAAATCCCGACGAGAAAATCCGGGAGCACGCCGCCGATGATGCCCCATGAAAACGTGCGGATGCTGCTTATGTCCTTTACATTGGCAAGAATGAGGATAAAAAGGATGGCGATAAACGCATCAACGAGCGTATAAGCCACGGCCTGTTTTTGCTTGCGATGGAAGACACGGAAATTGTCAGAGAGTCTGGAGTCTCCGTGCGGGATCATATCAATCAAAAAGTGTGAAAGGATGCCGAAAACGAATGCCAAAAGCGGATTTCCGGTCGCTTGTCCGATCACAGCGCCAATAGTTGCATGGGTTGTAATAGTCATAAAATCTAAACAACAGGATATCACAAAAGTGAGGAAAGCGGAAGGAAAGACACAATAGACAAAAATCGTTTCTTTTGTTATGATATCGGCACAAAAGCCGTAATTTACAGGCCGAGATGGCGGAACTGGTATACGCGCAGGACTCAAAATCCTGTGGGCGCAAGCTCGTGAGGGTTCGATCCCCTCTCCCAGCACCATAAAACGATAACGAGATTTCAGAAAATAGATGAGATTGAGATGGCTGGGTAGCTCAGTTGGTTAGAGCGAGGGACTCATAAGCCCTAGGTCGCCG
>CAZPPQ010000044.1:0-4711 GCA_964588505.1 uncultured Gammaproteobacteria bacterium
ATGTCATCATATTACAAACCTAACGGGTGTATCACATGTATCTGAACCTAGACATCAAAATTCCGTTAAGGATATTTTTTAATCGTAGATGGGATAGTCGCCTAATTCCAGAGGTCTTTAATGTTTGTAAGTCTTTTTGTTTTGTCATCCTTGTATTTTTGTTGGCTTTTTTTGACAGCCAAAAGTAGCTGATATATTCGGATTTTTTTGATCAGTGGTCGAAAGATTAAAGAGAGGATCACAGGAGTGTTTTAGAAAAAGTCTCTCGCACGAGAGATGGCTAGTTGTTGTTTGTCGTTGTCTCGATAATTATCCGCGTGTGAGGAAGCACACAAGAAAACAATAGTTGCGCCATTTATCGCGAACCAAACGCGCGGCCATTGGTTTGGTTTCAATCCTGAATTTGGAATGACCAATTCTACTTTCCAAAGTGACCAAAAATTGTTTTGTGTGAGTCGATGGAGTTTTGCCGGAGCTATGACTTGCTGTGGGTTGGTGGCGTGAAATTGCGTTTCACACAAGCGTTGCAAAGAAGCGAATCCTTGTCGAATCGTAGGGAAGCGTCGTTCAAGCATGTTCAGTTCTTTCCTAAATCCCTGATGGCACAGGAACTGGATCATATTTCTTCAAAATCGGTCCCTCGGTAAAAGGCCAGCTCGTATGGAATTGCTTCGCCTGGTTTGGTGCCGACATATGGAGCTTCAGCGTGCGAGAGCTCTCCAAGCTGTTTTCCATTTAGCTGTCCATACTTCACAACGATACGGTCGAGCATTTGTTTTTCTTCTGTTGTAAAAATAGCCGCATCTGGTTTTACAAGCCCCTCATATACTTCAGTCGGAAAATAGCCGTTATTGCCTTTGGCTTGCCGTATGCTGATCAATTTTTTTTTTGCCATTTCTTGCGTGATTGTTTCGAGGCTGGCTGGCACTGGACCCATCGGTAAAGCATTGTACGTGTCTCCGGTGATGGATTTTTGAGTCTTTTCGTAAAAATCAAAATCCGCAAAATAGAGCAATTTCGCCAATTTCTTTTTACCCCGTACCTCGCCATTGAGTTGTTCGCAGAGATACAGGATTACTTGTTGATATTTCTTTTTATTCAGTATCATAAAATGAGCATTTGATTCAAGTGTAAGAGGTGTTGCTCTATTATGTCAACATGGACAATTTTTTCGTATTTTGCTAGATTTGATTATGTTAAAGCAATTAGCAATTAGCTCGAGCTAAAGGCTAACGGCTAAAAGCTAAAGGATAAATCAATATGATGCGAGCGAAAGACATAAAATTGGCCGCGGTGATTGGCGGAATCGTTATTTTGGCAGTCGTCGGGCTTATCGCTTGGAGGCAAGGCGGAATACTGGGGGGCACTGGAAAAGATCTCATTTTGTTTGTTGATCGCGGGCTTTCGGAAAAAGATAAAGCGACTTTTGAACGGCAGCTTGCGGACAAACAGAAAGAAGTTGACGAACTTGCCGCGAAAGGCGAGCGGAATCTGACGAAAATTCTTCAGCTCGGGAATTTGTTTTACACGGTCGGAAATTTGGAAAAATCCGCCGAGCAGTATCGCGACATCCTCTCGACCAATCCGCAAGATCCGGCGGCTTTGGAAAATTTGGGGCAGAGTTTGTACGAGATGCGCGATTTCGAAGGCGCGGCCGTGAGCTGGCAAAAGGCGATTGACGCGTCGCCATACGAAGTAACTTATATCCGATTGGCCGACTTGTTGATTGAGAAGTTTCCGGAACGGAACGCGGATGTAAAATTGGTCCTCGAGCACGCCTTCGCAAACATCGGGCAGACATACGGAATTATGATTCATCTCGGCGATTGGTACGCGCGAAACAATCAGTTTGATCGTGCGATTTCGCACTACGAGGTCGCGCTTCAGTTGAATCCGAATAATGACGAGGCGCGAAAAACCATGCAGGAGTATCGGGTGAAAATGGTCGAGGCGCAAATAAAAGCCGCGATGCCGTGAGCAGGCATTGAAGGGAGTTAGGGAGTTAGGGATTTAGGCGAGGGATTTGAACTATGGAGGGGAAGAATTTTTTGAGAAAATTAATTGGAGGTTTTTGCGTTGGGATGTTTTTTGGTTTACCGGTTTTTGCCGCGACCTCGAATGATCCTCTCGCGCCGAATCAATGGTATTTGCAAAAAATTCAAGCGCAAGAGGCGTGGGACGCGGCGACAGGATCGAATGATGTTGTTGTCGCTGTTTTGGATACCGGCGTTGACATCGCGCATCCGGATTTGACGCAGAATATCTGGATCAATCACAGCGAAATTGCCGGCAATGGGATTGATGATGATAAAAATGGATACGCGGATGATGTGAACGGATGGGATTTTATAGACAATGACGCTACGGTTCTTCCGACCGAAACAGGCGGACATCTCGGGAGCGCGTTTGCGCACGGCACGGTTGTCGCCGGAATTATCGGCGGGGTCGGGAATAACGGAGTTGGAATCGCGGGAATAAATTGGCGGGTGAAAATTATGTCCATCCGTATTTTGGACGGCTTCGGGGTCGGAGACGTTGATACGGCGATCAAAGGGGTTGAATACGCGATCAAGAACGGCGCGAAGGTGATTAATATGAGTTTTACCGGAGATGATTTGATTCCGGCGTTTCGCGATGTCATTCAGCGCGCGGTGGATGCCGGGATCCCTGTTGTCGCCGCTGTCGGGAACGCAAACGGCAACACGGATGGGATACCGGTGTATCCGGCTTGCCTCCGTCGCGCGGACGGATCGAAACTCGTGATCGGCGTCGCCGCGACAAATATGGATGACACAAAGGCGAAGTTTTCGAATTACGGGAGCGGGTGCGTTGACATTGCCGCGCCGGGCGTTGATATGTTCAGCACGATGTACGCGCGTAATGGGCTTTTGAGCTACGCGAGCGGATGGTCAGGCACATCGCTTTCCGCTCCGCTCGTTTCCGGCGCGGCCGCGTTGCTCAAATCCAAACATTTCTTTTTGTCCCCGGCCCAGATCCTCACCATTCTTCAACTCTCGGTTGATCCGCTCGCGAAAAGCGGTGGGGAGGCCGGTGTCGGGCGACTAAACATTCGCAAGGCGCTCGAGATTGCTCCGTCGTTTGCCGCGCAGGCCGCATCGCCCGCGCCGGTTGTTTCCGTTTCGGCGGCGGATCCAAACGATTTTATTGTGAAAGACATTCCAAAAGGTTCGGTTCCGACTATGAAGGTTCTTTCCAAAACAGGAGAAACACTTGCGTCGTTTGACGCGTACGCCAAAGCATTTTTGGGAGGGGTTCGCGTGGCGATCGGGGATGTGAACGGTGATGGAGAAAATGAAATTGTAACCGCTCCCGGGCCTGGCGGCGGCCCACACATCCGCGTGTTTGACAGAAAAGGGAAAGCGCTTTCGCAATTTTTCGCGTTTGAAAAGTCGTCGCGCGTCGGATGGCGCGTGGCGCTGGAAGGGAAAAGCGCCGGCGGATTTCCGTTGATCCGCGTAACAGAAGAGAAGAAGTCATCGCCGCGCGTCAAGTATTTTGACGCGCTCGGACATCTTGAAAAATGAGCACAGATCAAGTAAAATAATTTTGGAATAAATCCTCAAAGCCTAACGCCCTAACACCTAGAGCCTAACGCCCTAACACCTAGAGCCTAACGCCTCATTATGTCCGAACTCTCTTTCGAAAAAAAGAACATCCTCGTAACAGGCGGGGCCGGATTTATCGGATCTCATTTGTGTGAAACTTTGCTCCGCGACGGGCATCGCGTGATTTGCGTGGATAATTTCGCCACAAGTCATGTGCGCAATATTGACAACTTGCTCCCGAATCCGAATTTTCAATTCTTGCGTCTCGATACCAACCTGCCGTTCAATCTTGAGACATTCAGCGAGCTTTCCGCGTTCAAGATTCCGTTCCAGGGCATTCAGGAAATTTATCATCTCGCGTGCCCGACATCCATCAAGAATTTTGATCAGTTCAAAATTCAGACGCTCCTTTCAAATTCGTTTGGGAATTACCATGTGCTGGAGATCGCGCGAAAATATCGCTCGACCGCGCTTTTTGCTTCAAGCTCGGTTGTCTACGGCGAGCGCAAAAAAGGAGATCCGTATGTGGTCGAAACGGACATCGGTTCCTCTGATACGCTGTCGCCGCGTGCGAATTACGATGAGGGCAAGCGATTTTCCGAAACGATGTTCGAGACCTACGCGCAAGTGCATGGGCTTGAAACGAAAATTGCCCGCATTTTTCGCACATACGGCCCGCGTATGCCGCTGTTCGACGGCCATCTGATTCCGGATTTCATTTTGAACGCTCTTGACAACAAGGATCTGTTGATTTATGGAAATGGGGAGCTTCGCTCGTCGCTTATGTATGTGACTGATGTTGTGGACGCGCTTCTGCGTCTGATGCGCGCGCCAAAGACAATTGGGCCGGTCAACATCGGGAGCGACGAGGATTTATTGATGTCGGATGTGGCGAAAAAGGTTATCCAGCTCACCGGTTCGTCTTCAAAAATTGTTACAGGTCAAGATCTTCTCTTTTTGTCCGAGTTACCTTTGCCGCGTATTATCAAGGCGAAAGAGGAGCTGGGATGGCTGCCGCTTGTGCGGCTTGAGGACGGTTTGAAGAAGACGATCGAATACATCAAAGCGAACAAATTATTGTTGACGAATTCGTGAAATATTGGTAAATCCCTCGGGACTGTTTTTTCTAGGTCAGGACTCGTCGC
>CAZPPQ010000045.1:0-1907 GCA_964588505.1 uncultured Gammaproteobacteria bacterium
TTGGTCGGGGGTTCAAATCCCTCCGCCCGCACCATTTCTTTTTTATTAAAAATATGCGTTATTCATCGCTGTTTGGAAAAACCAGCAAAACCGTTTCACAAGACGCGGATTCCGCGAATGCCAAATTTTTGATTCAGGGAGGATTTGTGGATCAGGAAATGGCCGGCGTGTACACATGGCTTCCGCTCGGGCTCCGAGCGCTTCGCAAAGTCGAGCAGATTGTTCGCGAGGAGATGAACGCGCTCGGCGCGAATGAAATTTTTATGCCGTCGCTCCAGCCGAAAGAGTATTGGGAAACAACGAACCGGTGGAACGGCGTGGATATTCTCTTTAAATTAAAGTCTCAAACCGATAAGGAGTATGCGCTAGGCTGTTCGCACGAGGAGGTCGTGACTCCGCTCGTTCAAAAGTTTGTTCAGTCACATAAAGATCTTCCTCTTGCGGTGTATCAGATCAACACCAAGTTCCGCGATGAGTTGCGCGCGAAATCTGGCGTTTTGCGCGGTCGGGAGTTTCGGATGAAGGATATGTACAGCTTTCACGCGAACCAAGAGGATCTTTCCGTTTTTTATCAAAAAGTCATTCGGGTGTATATCGAGACATTTTCTCGTTGCGGGCTAGATGTTAAAGTCGTCGAGGCTGGCGGTGGTATTTTTACGACAAATCCGTCGCATGAGTTTCAGGCGCTGACCCAGGCCGGCGAGGATATGCTCATCGCTTGCGAGAAATGCGAATTCGGGCAGAACAGCGAAGTCGCGACATATAAGGAAGGAGACGCGTGTCCGAAATGCGGCGGAAAGATGCTCAAGGTGAAAGGGGTTGAAGTCGGCAACATTTTTGATCTCGGCACAAAATACACGGATGCGTTCGGCTCGGATTTTACGGATGAAAAAGGCAAAAAATGCCGCGTTTTGATGGGGTGTTACGGCATCGGAACGACGCGTCTCGTCGGCGCCATCGTTGAAACACATCATGATGAAAAAGGAATCATTTGGCCGAAATCCGTGGCGCCGTTCCATGTGGAGATTGTGTCGCTCGGTTCGAAGAAAGCGGAGGTTTTCGAACGTATCCTCGCAACCGCGAGCGCGCTTCACGACGAGCTCGAGGCAAAAGGCGTTGAGGTGTTGTGGGATGATCGGGACGCGAGCGCAGGAGAAAAATTCGCTGACGCGGATCTGATCGGCATTCCGCTCCGCTTTGTTATTTCTGAAAAAACTTTATCCGAGGATTCGGTGGAATGGAAGGAACGGCGCGCGTCCGAAGCGAAATTAATCGCGCTCGACGACGCGGTGGAAAATATTGATTCTTTTTTGATGGAATCGTAAATATGAAACAGCTTCTTCTTACGTGCAGTTTGATTCTCTTTGTCGGATTCGGTTGTTCAAAACCGGAGACGGCGGTTATCCAAAATTTAACGACGTATCAAAACACGGAATACGGTTTTGCCTTTGATTATGACGGCGCCAAATTCGAGGCGGTTCCGAGCGTGGATCGGAAGCAGAAAATGTATGGGTTCGACGCGGATTTGTTCGCTTCGCTTCGTGATAACTCTCGCGGCCAGGCGTTTAACATCATCAATTTTTACGCCAAGGAAGGCCTGACATCCGGCGATTACGTAAAAGCGATCGAGGCCTCCGGCCCGAACAATAAAGTCAAATCGCAAATACAGGTCACAAAAGGCAAGATTCGCATGATGGAGATCGTGAGCTCGACGGATTCCGGAACTGACAAGTACCATTATTTGTTCGATCGAAACGGAACGACGATTGTCCTCTCGATTGCGATTCAAGAAGAGGGCACGAACACCCCGATGCTTTCGACCTTTCGCGGATTGTAAAAATAGACGCTTGATTGTCTAGGTTCAGATACATGTGATACACCCGTTAGGTTTGTAATATGATGACATT